>JAMOVT010000117.1 GCA_027061855.1 Flavobacteriales bacterium | reverse complement strand
GGTTTAGAGCGCCGCCTTGACAGGGCGGAGGTCACTGGTTCGAATCCAGTATAACCCACTTTTCTTCCCATTATTTTATTTCGATTTTCTTCCTTATCTTTAAGCCTTATTTTAATTGACCTTATAATAATGAATAAGCTGAAAATCATCAATGATCCCATTTATGGATTTATCAATATTCCCGACCCTCTGATTTATGATTTGATTCAACACTCCTATTTTCAACGGCTTCGCCGGATATCACAAATGGGGCTCTCATATATGGTCTATCCCGGTGCTATGCATACACGTTTTCATCATGCTATCGGAGCCATGCATTTGATGCAAACCGCTCTTAATGTCTTACGTTTTAAAGAAATAGAAATCACTCCCGAAGAAGAACAAGCGGCTTTGATTGCCATTTTACTTCACGATATCGGACACGGCCCTTTTTCGCATGCCCTTGAATATGGCATATTAAAAGATATTTCACATGAAGATATCTCCCTGGCTTTAATGAAAGAATTAAATAAAGAATTTGAAGGGAAATTGGAATTAGCCATTGATATTTTCAAAGGAAATTATCCGAAAAAATTCTTAACGGAACTCATTAGCAGTCAATTGGATGTAGATCGTTTGGACTATTTAAGAAGGGATAGTTTTTATTCCGGTGTCATTGAAGGACAGGTCAATTCCGAAAGATTAATAAAGATGATGAATGTCAAAGACAACCGGCTGGTAATAGATGAAAAAGGTATTTATTCAATCGAAAAATTTATCATCTCCCGCAGATTGATGTATTGGCAAGTATATTTTCATAAAACGGGATTGATGTTTGAAAAAATATTGGAAAAAGCTCTTCAACGTGCCAAAGAATTAATAAATAAAGGAATAGAAGTGCCAATGGATAAAAATTTGCATTTTCTATTTACCAATAAAATTCAAGAATTAGATAAAGAACATTTGGATATATATACGGCTTTGGATGATTCGGACATTACTTATCATTTGAAAAAATGGAGCAAGCATTCTGATTTTATATTATCTTACCTGAGCGAGATGATTATTGAGAGAAAGCATCTGAACACATTGGAAATAAGCAAAGAAAAAATTGATAAAACATATTATAACAATATAAAAAGTGCTGTTTTAAAACAATTCCCGATTAAGAAAAAGGATGTTTCCTATCTGGTTTTTAAAGACAAAATCAAGCATATTGCCTATGAAAACAAACAGAAACCCATTTTGTTATTGCAAAAGAACGGTGATTTAATTGAATTTTCCAAAGCAACAGATAAGATGAATATCAGTGCATTATCACATCCTGTAAAAAAATACTATATAAGTTATCCTAAATTAAAAAATTATTAAAATAACCAGTTTTTTCTTACTTTTGCCGTAATGAAGATAAGTTTAGATAAAATAGCAAAATACATAGACGGAGAGATTGAAGGAGATCCCCGTGTTGAAATCAGTAATATAGCAAAAATAGAAGAAGCAAAAAAAGGAGACATAAGTTTTTTGGCCAATCCAAAATACACTCCTTATATTTATACCACACAAGCTTCTGCCGTAATAGTAAATAATGACTTCGCTCCGGAAAAACCTGTTAATACCACCCTCTTAAAAGTAAAAGATTCTTATCAGGCATTTTCAAAACTGCTTGAAGTAGTAAATGCCAAAGCTGAAAAAAAAGGTATTGAACAGCCTTCCTATATACATTCTGAGGCAGAATTGGGAGAGGATGTTTATATCGGCGCTTTTGTTTATATTTCAAAAGGAGTCAAAATCGGAAAGAATGTAAAAATTCACCCGCATACATTTATTGGAGAAAATACTGAAATCGGAGATGACACTACTGTTTTTTCCAATGTCAGTATTTATCATGAATCCAAAATTGGAAAACAAGTAACGATTCATTCCGGTGCGGTTATCGGAGCAGATGGTTTTGGTTTTGCTCCAAATAACGGCTCTCATTATAAAAAAGTACCCCAAATAGGGAATGTAATTATTGAAGACTATGTAGAAATAGGAGCCAATACTTCCATTGACAGAGCTACATTAGGTTCTAC
>JAMOVT010000116.1 GCA_027061855.1 Flavobacteriales bacterium | reverse complement strand
TATTTTGTAGAAATGATTGAAGAGGCCGGAGTGGTTGAACAAGATAAAGAAAGAGAAGAATATATAGTAAAAAATATTATTTCTTATGTAGATCCCGAGACTGAAAGCGAAATTCTCATTATGCCCTCTGACAAATATGAAATCACCGCAATGGTAGATTTTGGCACTAAAGTCTTAGGTACGCAAAATGCCTATTTAAAAGATTTAAAAGATTTTAAAACCGAAATCGCACCTGCTCGCACTTTTAGCTTTTTACATGAATTAGAATATCTGCTTAAAAGCGGATTAATCAAAGGAGGTGATTTGAGTAATGCTATTGTGTTTGTCGACAAACCCATCTCCGAAGAAACCAAGGAACTACTAAAAGATTATTTCAATAAAGACGATTTTAATGTCAAGCCAAACGGGATTCTTAACAACCTCTCTCTTCAATGGCCTAATGAAGCTGCACGCCATAAACTACTGGACGTTATAGGGGACTTGGCACTAATCGGTACAAGAATCAGAGGGAAAGTAATTGCCAATAAGCCCGGACATAAAGTAAATACTCATTTTGCCAAAAAATTGCAAAAAATCATCAAAAATGAACAACGCAACAAAGTACCGCAATTTGATTTGAGTAAACCTCCGTTAATGGATATAGAAAAAATCATGAGTTTGTTGCCTCATAGACCTCCTTTTTTAATGATTGACCGGATTCTGGAACTCTCCGATTCACATGTAGTGGGAATGAAAAATGTCACTATGAATGAATCTTTTTTTGTAGGTCATTTTCCCGGCACACCTGTTATGCCCGGAGTTTTGCAAGTGGAAGCGATGGCACAAACAGGCGGAATATTAGTGCTCTCTACAGTGGAAGATCCTCAAAATTATCTGACTTATTTTATGAAGATGGATAATGTAAAATTCAAAAGAAAAGTGGTGCCCGGAGATACATTGATATTTAAGGCGGAATTGATCTCCCCCATTAGAAGAGGTATTTGTCAAATGCAAGCCTATGCTTATGCCAATAATCAACTGGTAGCAGAAGCCGAATTAATGGCCCAAATCGTAAGAAAAGATAAAGATAAATAAAAGAAAAAATGAATCAACCTTTAGCCTATATACACCCTGGGGCAAAAATTGCCAAAAATGTAGTAATCGAGCCTTTTACAACCATCGGAAACAATGTAGAGATTGAAGAAGGCACCTGGATTGGACCCAATGTAACTATAATGGAGGGAGCACGGATTGGAAAAAATTGCAAAATTTTTCCCGGATCCGTAATTGCCGCCGAGCCACAAGATCTCAAATTTGAAGGAGAAGAAAGTTTAGCCATCATAGGAGATAATACTACCATCCGTGAAAACGTAACAGTGAACAGAGGAACAAAAGCCAGTGGAAAAACCGAAGTGGGAAAAAATTGTCTGATTATGGCCAATGTACATGTAGCTCATGATTGCGTAGTAGGAGATCATGCTATTTTGGTCAATAATGTTGCCCTTGCCGGCCATGTGGAAGTGGGAGAATGGGCAATATTAGGAGGAATGGCAGCCGTTCATCAGTTTGTAAAGATTGGGAAACATGCAATGGTATCCGGAGGTTCTTTGATACGCAAGAATGTACCTCCTTATGTGAAAGCAGCAAAAGAACCAACCCAATATGTAGGAATCAATTCAATCGGTTTGAGACGCCGCGGATTTACAAATGAAACGATTACTGAAATACAAAATATCTATCGCATTATTTTCCAACAAATGGGAAATATTTCAAAGGCAATAGAATTCATAGAAAGAGAGATGCCGGCATCAAAAGAAAGAGATGAGATATTATTATTTATTAAAAATTCCCCTCGTGGAATAATAAAAGGATACAAAACAGATAACAAATAAAAAACATAATTATGGCTACAACTTCAGATATAAAAAAAGGACTTTGTATAAACTACAACAATGATATATATAAAATCATTGACTTCTTGCACGTTAAACCGGGAAAAGGCCCCGCTTTTGTGAGAACCAAATTAAAAAGTCTTACAACAGGTAAAATTATAGATAACACATTTTCTGCCGGACATAAAATAGATGATGTGCGCGTACAAACCAGAAAATATCAATATCTCTATAACGATGGAGATAATTATTATTTTATGGACGAAGAAACCTATGAACAAATTCATCTTCCCAAAGATATGATTGATGCCCCGCAATTTCTTAAAGAAGGAGAAATGGTGACCATTATTGTCAAAGCCGATGACGAAACTCCTCTTACCATGGAAATGCCCTCAACCGTGGTGATGGAAGTCATACATACCGAACCCGGAGTGAAAGGAAATACTGCAACCAATGCCACAAAACCGGCAACTGTAGAAAGTGGTGCGCAAGTAAAAGTTCCTTTATTTGTCAATGAAGGAGATAAAATAAAAATCAACACGGAAACAGGAGAATATTTGGAAAGAATGAAATAATTTTTTTTAAAAAAAATTCTGAAAAGTCAGTTTTCAATTCATTAAAAAACCCGATATTTAACCCAATTCAAAAAAACCAAAAATGAGTGTATTAGTAAATAAAGATTCAAAAATAATTGTACAAGGATTTACAGGTGGAGAAGGAACTTTCCACGCCCAACAAATGATTGATTACGGCACAAATGTTGTAGGAGGAGTTACTCCCGGCAAAGGAGGTCAAGAACATTTGGGAAAACCTGTATTTAATACTGTAAAAGAAGCCGTAGAAGAAACAGGCGCAGACACAAGTATAATTTTCGTTCCGCCTGCATTTGCTGCCGATGCCATTAAAGAAGCCGCAGAAGCCGGTATTAAAACAATCATTGCCATTACAGAAGGAATCCCTGTGGCGGACATGGTAAAAGTAATGGATTACATCCAAGACAAAGATACCAGATTGATAGGTCCAAACTGTCCCGGTGTTATCACTCCCGGAGAGGCAAAAGTGGGTATTATGCCCGGTTTTGTATTTAAAAAAGGAAAAGTGGGATTGGTTTCAAAATCGGGAACTCTTACTTATGAAGCCGCAGATCAAATTGCCAAACAAGGCTTGGGAATTACCACTGCCATCGGTATCGGAGGAGATCCTATTATCGGAACTACCACCAAAGATGCCGTGGAAATGTTTATGAATGATCCCGAAACGGAAGCCATAGTTATGATTGGTGAAATCGGAGGAAATCTCGAAGCCGAAGCCGCAAAATACATCAAAGAAACCGGCAACAAAAAACCCGTAATAGCATTTATAGCCGGACAAACCGCTCCAAAAGGAAGAACCATGGGACATGCCGGAGCGATTGTAGGTGGTAAAAACGATACTGCACAAGCAAAGATGGAAATTCTGGAAAAACATGGAATCCATGTGGTAAAATCGCCTGCTGAAATAGGAAAAAAAGTAGCCGAAGTACTAAAAAAATAATTCCTTATAACATTTTTAAAACTGTTCGGGAATTTCCCGGACAGTTTTTTTATGATATTTTTTATATATTCACTTAAATTTACGATTTTTGTAAGTTAACAAACACGAATGGCCAAAACGAAAAGAAAAAGCAACAAAACCACTTCCAAAAAAAGGAACTTAAAAGTCAGTGATAACACCCGTTTAATCATTGGCAGTGTTTTTCTATTTGCCGCTTTGATTACTCTCTTATCAATAATCTCCTATTTTTTTCACTGGCGTTTTGATCAAAGTAACTTAAATTTGGAATTAACCGGAAAACCCGCCCGCAATCTTATCGGAAAAATCGGGGCTAATATTGGCCATTTGCTCGTATATAAAGGTTTTGGATTTGCTTCTTTAATCATCCCGGTTATTCTTTTTTATACCGGTGTTTATTATATCCTTAAAAAAGGATGGTTCAAAACCATTAAAATTTGGCTATGGGGTTTAATTGCCATGTATATTGGCAGTTTTTTTGCTGCCATGGTATTCCCTTCCAATTATTTATACAGTGGTTTATATGGTAGACAAATATCTTTTTATTCAAAACGCTTAATGGGTACCACCGGTTCTTGGCTGCTGCTTTTGCTTTTGATATTCACTGCATTGATTTTTAAATTCGGGATTGATTATGAAAAGATGAAATCCTGGTTTAAGGCAATCAAACCGAAAAAAAAGAATACTTCTGCAAAGGAGGGAACAAATGCGAATTACGTTGAAGAAGAAGCCTTGATTCCGGTAAAAGAAGTAGGGATAATGGAAAACGATGAAATTCCACTGGAAATAAAAGGCGAAGAAAGTTTAATTCAAGAAGCGGAAGAAGAAGCTTCCGAAGAATTCCTCACGAATACAAACACCACAAGTATTGATAATATGCATGTGGAAATCGCCGAAGAAGAAGAAATTGTCCAAAAAGCAGAAAATCTTGTTAATCAATTTGGTTCTTTTGATCCGAAACTCGATTTGTCACAATACCAATATCCTACTTTTGACCTTCTGAAAGATTATGGAGCATTGGATATCACTTATAATGAAAAAGAACTGAAAAGAAACAAGGATAAGATTGTTAAAACTTTACTCGATTTTAAAATTAAAATTTCAAAAATAGATGTGGTAGTCGGGCCTTCGGTTACCCTGTATGAAATTATTCCGGAAGCGGGGATACGAATTTCAAAAATTAAAAATCTTGAAGATGATATTGCCATGTCTCTGTCTGCCTTAGGAATACGCATTATTGCTCCGATGCCGGGAAAAGGAACCATTGGTATTGAAGTTCCGAACAAGGTAAGAAAAATCGTTCCGATGCGCTCTGTTTTACAGTCCAAACGATTTCAAGAAGCGGAAATGGAATTACCGATAGCCATTGGAAAAAATATTTCCAATCAGACTTATGTTTTTGATCTTGCCAAAATGCCTCACTTATTGGTAGCAGGAGCAACGGGCCAAGGTAAATCTGTCGGAATCAATGCAATTATCACTTCATTATTATACAAAAAACATCCTGCCGAACTCAAATTTGTTTTAGTAGATCCTAAAAAAGTCGAATTGACTTTATACAATAAAATAGAAAGACACTTTCTGGCAAAACTCCCCGATGAAGAAGAAGCGATCATTACCGATACCAGTAAAGTAGTAAAAACATTGAATTCTCTTACCAAAGAGATGGATATGCGGTATGATTTACTGAAAAAAGCGATGGTAAGGAACATTAAGGAATATAATGAAAAATTTAAAAAGCGCTTGCTCAATCCGGAGGAAGGACACCGCTATTTGCCTTATATAGTCTTGGTTATCGATGAATTTGCCGACTTGATGATTACTGCGGGTAAAGAAATAGAAGTACCCATCGCCCGAATTGCCCAATTGGCACGTGCTGTAGGAATCCATTTGATTGTTGCCACCCAACGTCCGTCGGTGAATGTAATCACCGGAATGATTAAAGCCAATTTCCCCGCACGAATTGCTTTTATGGTATCCTCAAAAATCGATTCCCGAACCATATTAGATGCCAGTGGCGCCGAACAATTAATCGGAAAAGGAGATATGTTAATTTCCACCGGAAATGATTTGGTACGACTGCAATGTGCCTTTATCGATACTCCCGAAGTAGAAAATCTAACCACCTTTATCGGGTCACAACGTGCCTACCCTACAGCTTTTCCTCTTCCCGAGGTCGAAGATGATAGCAATGGCACAGGATTTGCTAATGATATTGAAGAACGTGACGACAAATTCAAAGAAGCTGCCTATTTGGTTGTGACACATCAACAGGGTTCCGCCTCTTTGTTGCAACGCAAATTAAAATTGGGTTATAACAGAGCCGGAAGATTAATAGATCAACTGGAAGCAGCCGGAATTGTTGGTCCGTTTGAAGGCAGCAAAGCAAGAAAAGTTCTCATTCCCGATGTTTATGCATTGGATGAGTTTTTTAATAATGAATCATAAACAAAGCATAATGAAAAAACTTCTATTTATTTTATTCATTTCACTCAGTATCTTCCATACAGAAGCTCAAAACAGTCCACGGGCCGAAAAACTTTTGGATGAGTTAAATAACAAACTCACCTCTTACAAAAATATTAAAGCCGAATTTAAATATGCCCTTATTAATCAAAAGGCCGGTGTGAAATCGGAGACCAAGGGAAAAGTTTTTATCAAAGGCAATAAATTTCATGCCAATTATATGGGAATCGATGACATATTTGACGGAAAGAAAAGATACCAAATCATTCATGAAAATGAAGAAATAAATATTTCCAATCATCAAGATGATGATGAATTTACTCCGGACAAAATTTTTACTTTTTACAAAAAAGGATATATTAAAAAAATGGATATCAAACAAAAAGTCAAAGGACGTAATATCCAATACATAAAATTAATTCCGAAAAGTTCATCCGCTCCCGAAAAATATATTTTACTGGGAATTGATTCGCGAAGTAAAAATATTTACAATGTAATTATCAAAGAAAAAGACGGTTCTACCATTACATTTGAATTCACTAAATTTTCTACCAATGAAATCTTGCCTGAAAATTTATTTAAATTCAACAAAAACAAATACAAAGATTATTATATCAACGAACTGGATTAGGCATTGAAAGTTATTGACCGTTACATATTAACCGGATTTCTAAAAAAATTCATTCCTGCCTTTATCATTATTTTCTTTATATTTATTATTCAAACCTTTTGGTTATATTTTGATGAACTCGCCGGAAAAGGCCTGGGAGCAAGTGTTATTTTTAAATTTTTTCTTTACTATTCGCCTTTGATTTTGCTGAATGTAATTCCGCTGGCTATTCTTTTGGCTGGAATTATGAGTTATGGGAATTTGTCTGAACAATCGGAATTTACCGCCATAAAATCGATGGGAATTTCATTGGTGCGGTCATTTAAATATACATTTGGTTTTATTTTAATTTTGGCTCTTCTTTCCTTTATTTTTGCCAATACAGTTGTTCCTTACGGGAATTATAAATTCAGTCAATTACGTAAAAAAATTAGTATTAAAAAACCCAGTGTAGCCATAAAACAAGGGGTTTTTACCAATCTTCAAGAATTTAATATTTATGTTAGAGAGAAATACGGAAAAGATAAAAACCAATTAAAGGAAGTCATTATACATCAAAAAGTTCATGGGGTGCCCGATAAAACGATTGTATCCAAAACAGGTCTTTTAAAAAGTTTACCTCACCAACAAATGATACAATTGATTTTGAATGATGGTTATTTTTATCATGATTTGACAAGAGAACAAAAAAAAGCAAAAGATCGAGAAAAATTTCCGGCAATGAAAACCGGTTTTAAGAAACATATTATTAATATTGATGTGTCTGATTTAAACAATGTGGACTTTAATACTACCTCTTCGGGAAGCGCCAGAAAAATGAATTTTATCGATTTAAAAAAATACATCGACACGATTGATAGTCAAATCATGCAAAACCAAAAAAATCTTTCCAAAGAAATCCTTTTGAGGAGTCAAATTGTAAGCAAAAAAAAGGGTTCAAAAGTATCAGATTACAATAGCTTAAATGTAATATTAAATGATTCAACTTTAATAAGGAACCAATCTTTACATGATATCTATTCCCGGGCAGTAAACAAAGCCGATGCTCTAACTTTGTTTGCCAAACGAAAAGTAAATTATTTTAATAAAAAACAATCAGAAAGAAACCGGTTTGTTTTACAACTAAATGAGAAATTTGCTTTTCCGCTTTCTATTTTAATAATGTTTTTAGTAGGAGTACCGCTTGGAGCAATCATACGTAAAGGGGGCTATTCAACCCCAATAATTTTTGGCATTGTCATTTTTTTGATTTATTATATCTTTAATATGTTCGGGAAAAATGCTGCCGAAGAAGCCAAGATACCTGCATGGTTAGGAGCTTGGATTGCAGCCCTGGTACTACTCCCTTTAGGTCTATATTTAACATACAAATCTACAAATGACCATGAGTTTTCACTTATAAATACCATAAGTAATTTTGTAAAAGAAAGTTTATATTTTCGTTATTTCAAAAAAAAGAAGAGCATCAAATTATGATAATAAATATTATTTAATACTTTATTATTTTTTAATCTGCTTTTTTTTACAGACCTTTGCGGTGGATTGTTTCCTCAAATAAATATCTTGGATATATGACCCGCATATACTTATTAATATTATCCTTTACTCTTTTGTTATTATCTTGTAATCGAGAGATTAAAACTACCGCCAAACTAGAATTACCCAAAAAAGAAATCAAACCCGAAAGGAAAAAAATTTATGGCTATTTTAAGGATGAATTTCAAATTACTCAAGATACAATCCGCAGGAATGAAACTTTTGGCGAAATACTAAACAGAAATCACCTTGACTATCCCGATATTTATAAAATCGCCCAAAAAATTAAAGATACTTTTAACATAAAAAAAATAAAAACCGGCAGGCCTTATCTTCTGCTGAGCAAAAAGGATTCTTTGGATAGTTTGGCTCATCCCAAAGTTTTCATATATGAGAATACTCCATTAGAGTATACCATTATCGATTTTAACAATATTGATAGCATTAGGGTATCAAAGAAAAAAAGACCGGTCAAAAAACTTCGAAAAACCGCCCAAGTCGTAATAGAAAAATCTTTATATCAGGATTTGACCGACCATCAATTAAGTCCGAAGTTGGCGATGGAATTAAGCAATATTTATGCTTGGACAGTTGATTTTTTTCATTTAAATAAAGGAGACAAGTTTAAGGTAATTTATGATGATATATATATTGACGATACTGTTTATGCAGGTATCGGAAAAATTCATGCCGCTTTGTTTCAATACGGTGGAAAGAACTTCTACGCCTTTCGTTATCCTACGGATTCATTGGGATATGATTATGATTATTTTGATGAAGAAGGACGTACCTTACGTAAACAATTTCTCAAAGCTCCTTTGAAATTCGGAAGGATAAGTTCGCGATATAATATGCATCGTTATATAAAACTTTACGGAAGAATTAAACCTCATTTGGGAACCGATTTTGCAGCGCCTGTCGGAACCCCGATTATGTCCACTGCAAATGGCGTGGTTGTCAAAAAAGGATACACGCGAGGAAATGGCAGATATATAAAAATCAAACATAATGCTACTTATAGTACGCAATATTTGCATATGAGTAAATTTGCAAAAGGAATCCATGTGGGAAGTGTTGTTAAACAAGGTGATGTTATTGGATATGTAGGAATGACCGGATATACTACCGGGCCGCATGTATGTTACCGTTTTTGGAAAAACGGAAGGCAAGTGGATGCCTTGAAAGAGAAAATGCCCCCTGCAAAACCCATAGACAGTCTTTTACTTCCAAAATATTTGAAAGATATTCAAACAATTAAAAAAGAACTGGATAGTTTATAAAAGAAATATGAAAAATATATATCTGTTTGGATTGATAATAATTATTCTATTTTCATGTCAATCAAAACCTGCAAAACAAACGCATAAAAACATCAATCGGGAAATCTCTTTTAAAGAGGATTTAAAAGTCAGAATCATAGATAGTACCGGAAAAGAAATTGCAAATTTCAATACAGAACTGGCTGATGATGAATACAAAAGGCAAACCGGATTGATGTACCGAAAAAAAATGCAAAACAATCAAGCCATGCTTTTTGTTTTCAAAAATGAAGAACCAAGATATTTTTATATGAAAAACACCTTCATTCCTCTTGATATTATTTATATAAATAGAAATAAAGAAATTGTAAGTTGGGTGGAAAATGCGAAACCTCTGGATGAAACTTCTTTACCTTCCCATCTTCCGGCTCAATATGTTTTGGAAATAAAAGGAGGTTTGATTGACCAATTAGGAATTAAAAAAGGGATGAAACTTGATTTTAGCCTTCCAAAGAAGGATTAATTCCAAACCCGATTCCTTTTTTTGTAATGATAAAATTTTTTCCAATTTTTTTACGCAAATTGTTCATGTGCACATCCAGGGTCCTGTCTCCCACGATTATATCATCTCCCCACACTTGATGGTAAATTTCTTTTCGAGTAAAAATTTTACTACGGTCGCTAACAAGTAATTTAAGCAATTCGAATTCTATTTTTGTCAAATCCAATTCTTTTCCTTTTTTTGTAACTTTATTCTTTTTTGAATTAATTACCAAAGAGTCCAATTTAATTTTCTTTTCCAAAGTACCAGGGAGAAGAAACGAATGTTTTAAAAAATGCTCAATTTTTAATTTCTTAACAATATCTTCCCAATCGGCATCTATAAAATCATCTATTCCTGCCTTATAAGCTTGCAACAGTATAGCCGGTTTTATGGAAGTATAAAGCCAAATACGGGTCGATTGCGAGGCTCGGTATTTTTTGGCATAAGCAATCCACTCCTGGAAGCATTCTTCTTTTGAACTTATCAGAACCAAGTGTATTTCTTCTTTTTTTAAAATATTTTTGGTTCCTTTTTTTGTTTTCTCAAAAAAGAAGTTATAACGTGGAAGAAGTTGTTGCAAAAATTTTTGATTTTTCTTTGAAAATCCCAGAGCCAAAATGCCTTTTTCCATAATCGAGTTTTTGCAAAGATAAAAAAAACCGCCGGAAGACGGTTTTCTTTGATTAGGATTTAGAAATTAACAAAACAAGCACAAAGTTTAATGTGACCGGAAAATAATTTCCCAAAGCTTTTCCTGTTTAATTTCAATCAAAAATACAAAAGCTCAAACAAAAAAATCCCGAAGAGTTTATAAAAAGCAGAAACGACTTTATTAACGGAAGTAAAAAGGGAGTCATCTATCTATTTTCTATCCCATTCAATCACCCGCAGATTTTTCAATTCATCTTTATCCACATCAAACATTAACATGGTTCTTTTTTTATGAAAACCGGATTTACCCGCAGCTCCCGGATTCATATGAATAAGATTCATTTTTTTATCGGGCATCACTTTCAGAATATGGGAATGTCCTGAGATAAACAAATCGGGTTTTATTTCTTTTAAGCGTTCCCTCACGCCTTTTGCATATCTACCGGGGTAACCTCCTATATGTTTCATGGCCACTTTTACTCCTTCTACTTCAAAAATATTCCATTCTGGAAATTCCAGACGAATTTCAGTACCGTCTATATTCCCGAAAACTCCTCTGACCTTTGCAAATTCTTTTAATTTGTCCGTTACAGCAATATTGCCGATATCTCCGGCATGCCAAACTTCATCCGCTTCTTTGGCATAATGTAGAATTTCTTCGTCTAAATAGCCGTGCGTATCCGATAACAATAAAATTTTTTTCATTAGCTTTGTAATTCAATGCATCAAAAATACAACTAATTGAGATATTTTTTGGAACTATCTTATAAAGGTACCAATTACCATGGCTGGCAGAGACAACCCAATGCCAATTCCGTTCAGGAAGTTTTGGAAAAAGCCTTAAGCTTGCTTCTTAAAGAGGACATTCAAATCACAGGTGCCGGAAGAACCGATGCCGGCGTACATGCCAAAAAAATGTTTGCTCACTTTGATTTTTCACGAACGATAGATGCAGTAAACCTGGTTCATAAATTAAATTCATTTTTACCCTGGGATATTGCCATACATAAGATTCATGAAGTTATTCCTGAAGCACATGCCCGCTTTGATGCTTTCTCACGTTCCTACGAGTACCATTTGCATACAAAGAAAAACCCTTTTTTGAATGATCTCTCATGGGAGTTTAAACAGAATTTGGATATTGAAAAAATGAATCGAGCAGCTTCTGTTTTACTAAAACATTCGGATTTTAAAAGTTTTTCAAAATCAAAAACGGATGTAAAAACCTATATCTGTGATATTCGTGAAGCTTATTGGGAACAAAAAGAAGAGCAATTGATTTTTCATATTACTGCCGATCGTTTTTTACGCAATATGGTAAGAGCAATTGTGGGTACTTTAATTGAAATCGGAAGAGGAAAAATGAGTGAAGAGGATATGGAACAAATTATCGAGAAACAAGACCGTAGTAAAGCAGGATTTTCGGTACCGGCACATGGATTATATTTAACAGACATAACTTATCCACAAAATATTTTTAGAAATGGAAATGATTAAACAAGCTTTATTGGGCCTAACCACGGGAATTGTTGTGATGGGACTAATCGTGCTGATTTTTCGCAGACAAATAGATAAAGAAAGAGAGAATAAAGAGAAGAATAAATAATTTTTATGATAAAGAGCATTATTTATTTTTTATAAACAATTAGTTTTGTAAACCAAAAAATACTACACTATGGAGAATATATTTGTATATGTAAACCTGATCATATTAATTTTTGTATTAGGATATATAGCTATCGCTACGGAACATCCGTTAAAATTGGACAAAACCGTCCCGGCTTTGTTAACAGCTGCTCTTTTATGGGCTTTATTATCTATTGGGTTTCACAAAGGATGGATTTCAATTATTGATGATGAAGGGCATGTTTATAATTTTCTTACCGGAGGAGAACATGCACAGGAAGGCTTTAACAAAACTTTGCTTCATCATTTGGGAAAAGCCTCCGAAATTTTGGTCTTTCTTGTAGGTGCCATGACAATTGTGGAAATCATAGATTTACATCGTGGTTTTGAAATTTTAAAGAATTATGTTCGTACGAACAGCAGGAGAAAATTGCTTTGGATAATCGGTATCTTAGCCTTTTTTCTTTCAGCGGTAATTGACAATTTAACAGCTACCATTGTTTTGGTTACATTATTACGTAAGCTGATACTCGATAAAAAAGTAAGAATGTGGTATGTCGGTTTGATTATCATAGCTGCCAATGCCGGAGGTGCTTGGTCTCCTATCGGTGATGTTACTACCACTATGCTTTGGATAGCGAAGAAAGTTACCGCTTTCGGGTTAATAGAACATGTTTTTCTGCCTTCTGTATTAAACTTTGCCATTCCTTTTGGTATTGCCTCATTTATGCCTGTCTTTAACGGCACAGTTAAAAGTGAAAAAGAAGATAAAGATTTATTACGGGTAGAAAAGCTTTTAAGTAGTAAGACAATGTTGTTTCTAGGTTTAGGAATGATATTATTTGTTCCTGTATTTAAAACATTGACCCATCTTCCACCTTATTTAGGTATGATGCTATCTTTAAGTATCGTTTGGTTAGTATCCGAATATATACATCCGGAAGAAAATTTTACCGAAGAACGAAAACACTTATATTCCGCACACAAAGCCTTGTCAAGGATTGAAATTGCCAGTATTTTATTTTTCTTGGGAATTCTTCTTGCTGTCGGCGCATTGGAATCATTGGTATATGGTTCGATTGATGGACAACCTTTGGGAACTTTACGGTATTTAGCTGAAGTGCTTCAGCAAACTTTACCAAATACGGAAATTGTCGTAGTCTTATTGGGTATACTTTCTGCTGTGGTTGACAATGTTCCTTTGGTTGCTGCTTCTATGGGAATGTTTGACTACCCTACCGATCATATTATCTGGCATATGGTGGCATATTCCGCAGGAACCGGAGGTAGTATCTTAATCATTGGATCAGCTGCCGGAGTAGCCGCAATGGGAATGGAAAAAATCGATTTCATTTGGTATTTAAAGAAAATATCTTGGCTGGCATTTATTGGTTTCCTTTCGGGATTCCTTATTTTCTGGCTCGAAAAAATGATTGCTTATTAAGCAAAATTTAATAACGATTTAACAAAAAAACGGGGAAAATTCCCCGTTTTTTTTATTAATATTTTTTTGCTATAAGCTTGCCGTTCCAGAGTAAGTTTCCATTGTAAGCCAAGGCTTTCATTTCATCTTCGCCCGGATAAATTTGTACGGTAGCTATATAATCAACATAATTTTGAATAAAGCCGGTTATAAGAGAGGAATAGGCTACCCCTCCGGTAAGTAATATGGCATCCACTTTTCCTTGCAAAACCACTGCCATTTCACCAATGTATTTGGCGATTTGATAGGCCATGGCTTCCAAAACCTTTCGGGATTCCGGTGTAAGATTATTCTCAATTTCTTTAAGATTATTCGTTCCTAAATAGGAAACAAGTCCTCCTTCACCTACAAGCATTTTCTTCATTTGGGAATAAGTATATTTACCCGAAAAGGCTTTTTCCACTAAATCGCCGGCAGGGAGAGTTCCACTTCGCTCGGGAGAAAAGGGTCCTTCTCCATCTAAGGCTTGATTCACATCAACTACTTTTCCTTTTTTATGTGCTCCTATGGAAACACCACCGCCCATATGTACCACAATTAAATTCAATTCATCATATTCTTTTCCAATATTTTCGGCATAACGGCGAGCTACGGCCTTTTGATTTAAAGCATGAAAAATCGAAATCCGTTCAAATTCCTTATGCCCGGCATAACGAGCGATATCTTGCATTTCATCTACCACCACAGGATCGGCGATATATACATTATTTTTAGACGGGGAAAGTTCATAGCCCAATACAGCAGCCAGATTACTTGCATGTTGTTTGGCTGCATGTTTTAAATCATGCAGCATTTTATCATTTACTCGATAGACCCCTGATTGAACAGGTTTTATCAATCCTCCGCGACACATAAAAAGGTCTATTTCTTTTAAATCAATATTTTTTGAAGTTAAAAAATCTTCAATTCTGTTTTTTCTGAATTCCACTTTTTTATCAAATGTGGTTAATTTGGCCAATTCTTCGTTTTGATGATGTGCATTATGAGTAAATACTTCCTTCTCCCCTTCAAAAAGAGAAATTTTGGTACTGGTAGAACCTGTATTTATGGCTAATATTTTAGGAGTGTTTTTCATTTATTGATTATTTACAGAAGCAGCTGCAAGTAGAATACTGTTCAATTTTGTTTCCTCGGAATCTGCCCGGGAAGTTAATACAATCGGGAAATCGGCTCCTAAAACGATTCCGGCTACTTTTGCATCGGCAAAGGCCACCAATGATTTATACAGAATATTTCCGGACTCTACATTAGGGACAAGCAGAATATCTGCATTACCGGCAACCTCTCCTCCTAAATTTTTCTGTTTTTTACTTTCAAAACTAATCGCATTATCAAAAGCCAATGGGCCATCGACCTGACAGTTTTTTATTTGTCCTCTTCTTTGCATAATAGAGAGTAAAGCTGCATCAAGAGTGGAAGGCATCTTCTCATTTACCATTTCTATGGCTGACAGGGCAGCCACTTTGGGTTCTTCTACTCCAATTTTCCGGATAAATTCCACCGCATTATTGAGGATATGAACTTTGTGTTCCAAATTGGGCAAAATATTTAAAGCTACATCTGTTATTGCCAATAACTTGTGATAATTGGGAATTTCAAATAAAGCAAAATGCGAAAGAAAAGATTTATGTTTAATTCCATAGTCTTTATTCAAAACACCTTTAAGCAATTGGGCGGTCGTAACTTTTCCTTTCATCAAAATATCTGCTTGTTCACTTACCACTAATTCCACCGCTTTTTTTACAATTTCGCGATCATCTTTCAGGTCATAAATTTCTATTTGATCCAAATCCTTACAATCCGAAGCCATTTTATAAATATCCTCTTTCCTACCCACCAATATAGGCTCGATTACTCCCATTTTATATGCTTTAAGCACTGCATCTATGGAGTGTTCATCTCCGGCAGCTGCCAATACTAATTTTTTGGGCTTATTCTTTAATGCCAATTTTTTTAAGTCGGAAATTTTGTTTAATTCGTATAACATTTTTGTAAAATTTATTTTAAATAACCAGATAGATAATATCCTAATGCCACCGCTATTAATCCCATTAGCAAAGTAATGGAAAAATAGGCAATGAATAATAAATATTTCCCGTTTTGAATCATCACCAAATTTTCAAAAGCAAAGGCCGAAAAGGTAGTAAAACCACCTAAAAAACCGGCAATTAATAAGGCTTGATATTCATGACTGAGATTGAGATAACGTAAATTGTAACCTGCCAAAAGTCCTATTAAAAAACTACCCAGGACATTTACCAGAAAAGTGCCGTATGGAGTTAAAAAATCACTTCGATTTAATGCCAGACCAATTAAATACCTCAAAGCACTTCCTAAACCTCCTCCCAAAAATACCAATAAAACCTTATTCATTCATTTCCGGTTTTGACTCCTCTTTTTTTATTTCAACTTCCTTTACAGGAATATATATTTCTGTTTCCCAATCGGCCGGATTAGGAGATAAAGTATGTCCTTTTGTATAAATTTCAAAAGGATTACGGGTACTGTCAATTTGAAGTTGCGGCATTTGTCTTAAACTGTCATAAGTAATGTTCCATCCTTCTCTAAGAAATTTATAGTCACCCGTAAAGATAGAGCGCAAATATTTTCCTCCCGGTGTTTTTCCCGTTAAAATTTTCGGATTATCCACTTCTATTTTTTCTTTTGTAGGAATACAGCTCGAAAAAATAACCGAATTGTTTTCAGTATCATATTTTTCATATATGGTAAAGGGTTTCCCATTCATTTTGATCCGGTTTTTTATAGCATAAATTAAAACTTCGGGAAGAATACTATCCATGGTTTTACCTAATTGATCCATTTTACAACTGGCTGTTTCATAGAGATAATAATCACTTCCCAATTCCACAACTTTATCAATTTTTGTATCTCTTTTCTCCATATCTCTATATGCAGCTTCTTCTATTCTTTCCAAACCTCTGGTCATTAACGGACCAATCATATCATCCATTTGTTTGGCATATATGCGTTGTAAAAGAGGCAATTCACCACTGATTTCCCAAGTCACTTCAACTCCTTTATCCTTTGGCGTGATATGCCATTTCAGTTCCTGAACTTGATCGGCAGTGGTTAAAGACTGAACGATTAATGAGTCCGGGCTTAATGTCAAATTCGTAAGTTTCGGGTATTGACCGTTTTCATCTTGAAAGCGGAAATAGTCCCCTTCTTTATTTGTGCTCTCAGAAAAGTCGAAAACCATAGAGGTGTCCTTTTCTTTCCATGGGGACCAATTTTCCCAATTCTTTAAATCGGCTATTTGTTGATAAACCAAGTTTTGAGGAACATTCATCTGCCTGCTTCTTTTCACCCGGAAAGTACTGTCCAAAGTAAAAACATAAAATACAAATCCTATAAAAGCCAATACCAAAAGAAAAAAGATATATTTAATTTTTTTCATTATGTGAAATTTAAAATCAATGCAAAGATAGGAATATACAATGATAATCAAGACGGTATATTTATGATTTTTTTAAGTAAAAAATGCTGTAAATTTGTTTTTTAGTTTATTATATACCATATATGAAGAAATTTTGGGAAGCTTTGCCGGACAAAACAAAAGGATATTTATTGACCTTTATCGGCATACTTGCGATGTCAAATGTTTTTATATTCAGTAAAGCCGCCCTTCAAGAAGTAAAGCTCCCTCAATTTGGATTTTATTGGTTTTTGATGGGATTCCTTCTGAATTTAATTCTGGCCATTCGCTTAAATGCTTTCCGTATTCTTAAAAATTTTACCACAAGAGATTATTTCCTTCTTTTGCTTTTCGGTATTTTGGAAATCATCAGCACCACTGTGTTTTTTATGGCCATTCGCACAATGCCCAATCCGGGTATAGTCGCATTTATGTCGAATTTAGGGCCTGTTTTTGTTTTAATATTGGGATTTATTATACTTAAAGAAAGATTTAATTGGCTGGAATTAGTGGGTATTTTTATCACCTTAACGGCTGCCTTTTTGTTGAGCTACAATCCAAAATGGATTCATCTCAATGAAATGTTTATCAAAGGAAGTGGTCTTGTTTTGATTTTTACTTCTTTATTTGCCGTTATGTCCATATTAATGAAAATCAATGTTGTCCATTTTTCTCCTAGTATTTTAGCCTTAAACAGGACTTTCTTTCTTTTTGTTTTTGCTATGATTATTATTCTTTATCAAGGACTCTCTTTCAAAATTCCCGTTTCAGCAGCAAAAAATATTGCTTTGGGTTCTTTTTTAGGACCCTTTCTTACCGCTTTAGTAGGTCTGTATGCTTTGAAATATATCGAAGTTAGCAGAAAATCCATACTCTCCTCTACCAAAGGCTTATTTGTGTTGCTAGGCAGCTACTTATATTTTGGTAAATTTCCTACCGAACTACAAATAATAGGTGGTATTCTTTCTATTATTGGTGTGAGCCTTATAATTACAGGGAAAACAATGCTGCAAAAACAGGGGAAAACCAAATAAAACAATTCTCACTTTTCAATTTATAAATTATTCTTACTTTTGCAGCATATAAAATAGCACTTTATATATGCTGAAACAAAGTTTGAAAATGAAGGATAATAAAATAGTAGATAACGTACTTGATCTTGTGGGAAATACTCCTTTGGTACGTCTTCATAAAGTAACTGAAAACTTAACAGGAAATTTTTATGGAAAACTCGAATCTTTCAATCCCGGCGACTCCGTAAAAGACCGGATTGCAAAGTACATAATCGATAAAGCAGAAGAAGAGGGAATTTTGAAACCGGGAGGAACCATTATCGAAACCACCTCCGGAAATACGGGATTCAGTTTAGCCATGCTGGGAGCTGTTCGAGGCTATAAAGTAATTCTAGCTGTCAAAGACAAGGCTACCGAAGACAAAATCAATATGCTAAAAGCCCTAGGTGCCAAAGTATATGTTTGCCCTTCTGATGTGGCTGCCGATGATCCCCGCTCCTATTATTCAGTAGCCAAAAGACTCCACGAGGAGAATCCCGGCTCTCTCTATGTCAATCAATATTTTAATCAAAATAATATCAAAGCCCATTATTTTTCATCCGGAAAAGAAATTTGGGAACAAACAGACGGAAAAGTTACCCATGTAATTGCTTGTGCCGCAACAGGGGGGACAATTTCCGGAATTGCACGTTACCTTAAAGAAAAAAATCCCGAAATACAAATATTAGGGGTGGATGCCTATGGTTCCGTACTTAAAAAATACCATGAGACAGGCGAATTTGATCCCAATGAAATCTACTCATACCGTATAGAAGGACTGGGAAAAAACTTGATTCCCGGCGCCACCGATTTTGAAAAAATTGACTATTTTATGAAGGTTACCGATGAGAATGCTGCTTACAAAGCAAGAGAATTGGCATTGAAAGAAGGGATTTTTGCCGGATACACCAGTGGAGCCGCTCTTGAAGCAGCTCATTTATATGACAAAGCCGGTTTCTTTGATAAAGACAGTCAGGTGGTACTTATTTTCCCGGATAGCGGCTCCCGTTATATGGGAAAAATGTATAGCGATAAATGGATGATAGAACAAGGATTTACCAAGTTTATAGATAATGAAGAAGAGAGAAATGTAGAATTTATTAAATAAAAAGTTATTAACAATTCGCATATTGTTTTTTTTTCATATTCTTGATGCTTTGACTTCAATTGATATGATTTTACAACTAATCTTATCAAATAATAAATTTTAGAAAATTTTTTTTATAAACTTCTTATTAATTACATCGATCATTTTGATAACTTATTGACAATTAGAAGATAGAGTTTTATAGAGAATAATGTTTTTTTCTATCTTTGAGATTCAATAATTATTTATTATGTATCGATTATTGTTTTCAGTTATTTTACTTTTAAGTGCTCTTTTGGGTTGGGGACAAACACAAATATATATATTGGATTTTGAAAGTCCCGGAGGATATACAACTTCTATGCCTGAACAAACAGATGGTAATGAAGATTATTTTATCAGAACAGACGGCTCGGATATATCTGCAACTTATTATTCACCACAAGGTTCCTATTTTTTTGCTGCACAAGATTTGAATAAAGACGGTATGACTACCCCTGCTACGCTGACCATTGACGATATTGATATATCAGGATTCATCAATTTGGAACTGAGAATATATATTGCAGAAGATGATGCTTCAGATGGAAAAACAGATTGGGATAAAGAGGATTACTTGCATATTGATTATGACATAGACAATTCAGGAACTTTTTCTAATGGAATATGGGTGGAAAATGATGGAAGTACATATAATTCTTCTCCTTTTATAGATACCGATTACGATGGAATTGGGGATGGAACTGAAATTACTGATACCTTTACACAATTTACCCAAAACATTTCCGGTTCAGGTTCTTTATTAGATATTAAAGTAACTTTTGGTAATCTTGATAGTGGTGATGAAGATATTGCTATCGATCATATTGAAATTTGGGGAACCCCCAGCTCAACAGACCAACCGGATTGGTGTAATCTTCAATGGCCGGAAACTGGAAATATCAGATCGGGTGATTCTTTTACAGTATATGCCCGAGTTTATGAGCCGGGAATAACGGATAATAACGGACAAGGAAATGGAATAGAAGCTTGGATTGGTATCAGTAAAGAAAATAATGACCCAACAGATACAAACAATTCTACCGATTGGACTTGGATACCTGCCAATTACAATATGGATTACGGAAATAATGACGAATATATGGCGGACATCAGTTCCCATATATCCCAAACCGGAAAATACTATTATGTAAGTCGATTTCGCTTTAACAACGGGCCATATGTTTATGGGGGATATAGTGATGATGGAAATAACCCTCCTACTTCCGAAGGTGGTTTTTGGGACAATATCTATAATGAAGATGGCATAGGTTATCATTCCGGACAATTAAGTGTAGATGAAGTCGATTGGTGCAATTTACAATCTCCTGAAAACGGCAATATTTTATCAGGAGAAAATTTTGAAGTTTATTTCCAGATATATGAAGAAGGTATAACAGATCAAGCTGGACAAGGCACTTCTATTCAAGCTTGGATTGGATATAGTTCTGTTGATAATGACCCGACTGATTCTGCTAATGCTCCTGACTGGACATGGATACCTGCCACATATAATACCGATAATGGAAATAATGATGAATATATGGCTAATTTAGGTACATCGATAAACAATTTTGGCACCTATTTTTATGCAAGCAGATTTCAAATAAATAACGGTCCTTACGCATATGGTGGTTATAATGGTGGATTTTGGCAAAATATTTATTCATCCGGAGGAAATAATAAATCCGGACAATTGCAAATACTAGCTCCCGAAATTTCTATTACAGGCAATGGAAATGAAATAACCAATGGCGATACTAGCCCTGATATCTCTGATGATACCGAATTTGGCTTGACAGAAACTGGAACAGGTGTAAATCATACTTTTACTATAAATAATTTGGGAAATACAAATTTATACCTTTCAGGTTCTCCCATTGTCTCTATTTCAGGTGATACAGCTTTTAGTATCCAAACACAACCGGCCAATTCTACAATATCCGCAGCTAACAGTGAAACTTTTACTATTCGCTTTGCCCCCACAACCTCAGAAACAGTTACAGCCACAATAAGTATAGCAAATGATGACAACGATGAAAATCCTTATACATTTACTATACAAGGAACAGGTTTTTATAGTGAAGAAAGCGATATTATAACAAATGGTAATGAAGCGGTAAACATCTCTTCACTAATAAATGACCCAACTATAAATTCTATTTCGGAAGGTGTTGAAGTATGGCAATTTACAA
Source organism: Flavobacteriales bacterium (assembly GCA_027061855.1). Taxonomy (GTDB): domain Bacteria; phylum Bacteroidota; class Bacteroidia; order Flavobacteriales; family Flavobacteriaceae; genus JALSPZ01. The sequence continues at coordinate 45,151 of JAMOVT010000116.1, read as the reverse complement.
TACGAGACGGAGGAGCTGATCTAATTGATGCGGATAACCAACCTACCATACTGACCGATTTAATTCTTACACAAGCTCCTGGAAATGCTATGAACGATTGGAATGATGCACTGCAATCTGTTGCTTTATTTGACGGAAATACTTTAATTAGTAATACACCTTCCATTAGTTCAAATCAAATTCAATTTTCCGGTTTAAATATTTCGGCACCCGATAATTCTCAAAAAACACTTTCCCTACGTATTTCTCTCCAAACTTCTCCAAATGACTCTGGATCCAATAATGACGGTGATGATTTTGTATTTCAAATTTCACAAGGCAACGTTATAGCCAATAGTACCGGTTCACAATTCACAAATTTCAGTGTCCAAAAATCAACTAACGGGCAAAATGTATTTGAAGTGATTGCTACCGAATTGGCCTTTATACAACAACCTTCCGATATTGGTCAAGGCTCTGTAATGTTCCCTTATCCGGAAGTAGCTGCCACAGACACCAATGGCAATATAGATTTGGATTTTTCTAATGATATTAGTATCAGCTCAACAGGCACAATGACTAACGACCCAATAAGTATTCTTGCTATTGACGGTATTTCAATTTTTGATAATATTGTTCATACAGTTGCCGGTACCGGAATTATGCTTACAGCTACTACAAACGGCTTGGTTTCTGTCACAAGTAATCCTTTTGATGTTTTACAACAAACAATCCTTAAACCCGGAGATTTGGCAATTCTAGCCGTAAACACTAATATTGGAGCTAACGGCGAAGACCAAATAGCTTTTGTTTGTTTTAAAGATATTATTCCCGGAACACAAATCTTTTTGACCGATAACGGTTATGAAAGACAATATGCCAATGAATGGGGTGGCACGGAAGGACTAATTAAAATTACCCGTATCAATACCACTTTACCAAAAGGAACTATCATTGTATATGAGTCAAATACCGGAAACGTATATGATGGAGAGGATTATAATATTTTTACATGTGGTAGTGTGGATAACGATTGGAATAAAGAAGGATTGTCAGGTCAAGGCATCGGAGGTTTTAACCTTAATAATAACGATGATGTATGGATTATGCAGGGAGGTACTTGGAACAATGATACTAATCACCATTCTACTTACAACGGAAGAGTTCTTTACGGATGGACAGAAAGTGGTTGGGATAATTTACCACCTAACGGAAGTGATAGGGGAACAGCATTCAGTAATTTATTTGAAAATTCAAATTGCTTTACTACCTCAGCTCCCTCAGGAGACGGAAAGGTTAAATTTGACGATCCTAATGACCCTGATTTTTCTACTAATACCAATGATCAGTTAGACTGGATTGCTCTGATTAATACTTCTGAAAATTGGACTGGTTATTCGGATAACTCTTCATATAATTCTGGAGGATTTAACTATAAAGACGATTCAAATTGTCCACAAATAAGCATTTCCAACAGTACACATACGGCAGGCAAATGGACCGGAACTAAAAATACCAATTGGTTCGACTGCAATAATTGGGATAATCTGAATGTTCCTGATGAAAATACAGATGTATCAATAGACAATAATGCTTCCAATGAAGTTATTATTGATGCCTCAGCCACACATTCAGATTTATATAATAATATTGCAAAAACCAAAGATTTATATATTCAAGAAAATATTTGGTTGGAAGTTAAAACCAGTAACGATATTTTGGAAATACACGGCGATTTAATTATATCAAATAATGGAATACTAGATGCTAATGATAACGACCATTCGAGTTTTGAAGACGGACAGATTTATATCTATGGCAATTGGATAAATAATTATGGGGAAAATGGTTTTGACCAAGGGAATAGCACCGTTATATTTATGGGATCTAGCCCACAAACAATTACTCAAAATAATGGAACTGATAATATTGAGAAATTTTTTAATTTAAAAATTGATAACCCTAACGGCCTGAACTTTTCAAGCGGCAATATCCATGCAGAAGGTTTCCTGACATTATTGCAAAGCCCTGATTTAAACATAGGTAATGGACATTATATTCTCGCAGGAAAAGGTTTAATAAATAACGGTATAAACATTTCTGTCGAAAATGAAGCTAATTTTATTCAAACAGACGAAGGCGCCAATATCATTGATAATGCTCCTGCAAGTTATATTTTAAACAAAACCAGTCAGCCACTCAATCATTATTATGAGTACGTATATTGGTCTTCTCCCATACAAGAAGGAAATCTTAAAATGGAAGATATCGTCAGCAATGCATGGGGATACTATGAGTATGATCCCGCTGACACTTCATATCCGGCTTATCCCGGCTGGATTTCAAAAAATCCAACAGACCTTTTCCAAACAGGTTTAGGTTATGCTATTTCTGCTCCCAATGGTACTTCGGGTAATATTGTTTTGACACCAAGCTTTACAAAGGATGATAATCCTTTTAATTCGGGGACAATATCTTATACACTCCGTCTTAGTGCCGATAATGATCCTGACGGGGATAACGACTACAATCTAATTGGAAATCCTTACCCGTCTGCTTTGGATTTTGACAAATTTGCTCAGGATAATGCAAATATTGAAGGAGCCTATTATGCTTGGACCAATTGCGCCGGTTTGGATGCCAATTTGCATCATCAAGAACAAGGGTATACCATTTATTCGGTTGGGTCCGGAAGCACCAAAGCTTGTAGTGGAACGGGTTTGGAAGCAAGCCGTCATATAGCTACTGCTCAAGGATTTATGGTTGAAGCCATTGGAAACGGACAAATTCAGTTTAAAAATACGCATCGAAGCTTGTTGAATAACAACTTTATTAACCGTCCTGTACAAATGGATCGGTTTTGGTTGGATTTAACTAATTCGGATGGAGCATACAACCAGATTCTTTTGGCATTTTCTCCAAATGCCACCAATAAATACGACAGGCTTTTTGATGCCCACTACCTAGATAGCGGAAACGGCCAAGAATTTTATTCCCTTAATCAAAATGAAAAATGGGCGATACAAGGTTTGCCTAATTTTGGAAAAAAAGAAGAATATATTATTCCAATCGGATTAAAACAGGAAAACACAAACCAAATAAAAATTCATTTGAATAAAACCGAAGGAAGTCTTCAATCCATGTATATCTATTTACATGATAAAAAAACAGAAACAATGCATTTATTGAATGATGAAGATTTTGAAATTATTATGAACAGTGGAGAAATAAACGATAGATTCGAAATTATTTTGAGGCAAACCGCATTATATAATGAACCTGTTCTTTTAAATACCAACGAGATTATAATAGACCAAAATGCTAACCAATACGAAATTCAATCTTTGGGAAATAAAGAAATCAACCAGGTTAAAATAATACTGATTAACGGTCAAGAAATTTTGAATGAAACAAATCTTTCAACCAAAAACAAAAAATTGATTATCAATAATTTGTCAAAAGGAAATCTTGTTATTTTTTCCATTTTACTTGATAATAAATACATACAAAATATCAAATATATAGTAAAGTAAGACAACTTGACATAAATAAACAAATCCATTACCTGCCAACAAAAACTTGGCAGGTTTTTTGTAGATTTGTATCAGAAACTAAATAAAAAAAGAATTATGTTTGGAAAAATGTTTGATATAATGGGCAAACTGGAAGATGCGAAAAAAAATGTGGAAGAAGCTCGTAAAAGACTTGATCATGTACTTATTGATGCCGAAGCAGGAAACGGCTTAATTAAAGTAACTGTAACCGGCAATCGTCAACTCAAATCCTTATCGATTGACGATAAAGCCATGGAAGACAAAGAAATGCTGGAAGATTACCTGATGATAGCATTAAACAAAGCGCTGGAAGAAGCCGGAAAAATCCAAGAAGCGGAATTAAAAAAAGCGGCCACCGATGCTCTGCCTAATATTCCGGGCTTAGACGGATTATTATAAAATTAGATGTATAAACAACAATGGCTGCCGGAATCCGGCAGCCATTGTGTTTTAAAAAAGCTTTTAAAGCTTGATGAATTTTTTATATAAAGATTTCTTTTCTTCATATACTTTAAATATATATATTCCGGAATTCAAATCACTTACATTAATCATTGTTCCTGTTAAATCTCCCTTTATAATTACTTTTCCGGTAATATCCAAAATAGCATAGCGCTTCATTTTTTCATCCATCAGTCTTATAGACAGATTATCCCTTACAGGATTAGGATAAACATCAAATAATTCAATAACTTTATTGTCTTTGATTGATTTAGTCTTCATTTGGGTTCCGTCCAAACAAAAATCCTGACTTTCTTCCGTTTGGAAACTTCCACCCGAAAGAATTTCATTTCCGGAATCGGCATAGGAAAGCGAATAATATCCATTTCCATAATTACAACACATTCCATCTCCATAACTATCTTTCATAATTAATGTATAACAAGCCTCCGGTACTATCAAATCAATACCAATGCTTGATTCTTTGGCTTGATTTGTATAAGGTCCTCCTTGAGATATGACCGTCCCATTCGCATCATTTAACTCCCATGAGGTCTCCTCCGGATATTGGTCAAATTGTATGAATAGTTTCAAATTAATTTCTTGAATAGCATTATTGGAATCCAAAACTTTAAAATTATCTATTGCCATATCACCTTGCCAGGTAGAACCGGTAATTCCTTTAAATCTGAATTTTATTGTCTGACCTTCATAAGAGTTCAAATCAACTGTTGCTGTTTTCCATAAATCACCTTGATTTCCCGATTTATTCCAAAGAGAAGTCCATGTTGCCCCATCATCCTCAGAGATTTCAAAAGCAAGACTTCCCATATTATCCGCTCCATACATATGATACTGAAACTGAACCGTAAGAGGCATATTCAATTCAAAACAAGGACTTTCCAGGATTGCCGTTTTACTGGAATAATTAGGGCTGGAAGATTCCATATAAATATAATAATTTCCTTCACTTGCCTGTGAGGGACCTGTTCCGGATGAGGGTGTAGAACCGGATTTTAGAGTCCAATCAAAATCATCTTCTTGTGCTTGGTTCCAATTTCCCAGAGTATTCTCAAAACTTTGATTATAAGGATAAGTTTGAACGATATAAGCACAATTTAAATTATTTGCAGTAGATACACCGGCAATTTTAATATTGTCAATAGCTGCTTGATCTGATGCTCCGTTTTGTTTAATATGAAAACGAATAAAAACTTGGGATGTTCCTTCTGTAATATTCTCAATTATATGTCCTTCTCCATTTTTATCCAAAAGTTTTAAGCCCCCGGAGTTTCCATCTTCTATGATTTCATATTTTATATAATCGGCAGAATCAAAACCGACAATATCAAAATCAAAACTAATTTGTACTTGTGTATATTGAGAAATATCTATAACATCAAAAGACAGGACAGCTTCTCCCGTGGTCCCATTATCTCCTTCATCATCCAAATCGTTTATAAATAAAAAGTCCCCTGAAATTGCGGTATAATCAATCAAAGAGACGTCACTTGCACTAGCCACTCCGGTATCAATAGGTAAACCGTCGGCATCATTTTCATTTGCATTATGTATTCCAAAAAAGCCATCGGAGCCATTATCAAAGAAAGCAATATCAGTATTGAAATTCCATTGAGGTTGGCTTCCGTCAAAATCCATTATTTTTATTAATTGCGCATTTGCATTTTCACCGGTTCCGCCTCCATCTGAATTTTGTCCCCAGATAGCTTCCACCCATTCCGGATGATCAATAAAAGGATTACGATTTTTTTGATAGTTGTAAATGGCATTATTCCGGTCAATTTCTCTTTGACTTACGGGATCCTGTTGATTCCAGCTTAATAAAACGGCTAAAAACCAGTCTGAAAATACTTGATCACTTGTTCCGTTTAACATATCATGTGACCATGAAGCCACTTGACTTTCATATCGCGTAGCAAAATAAAACAACATGCGGGCAATATCTCCTTTGAATTCATCTATCGGCTCAAAAACCGTCCCCGAATATCCGGCAGTAGTATTGGGGCCCAATTTTCCTCCGTTCATGGAAGTCCAAGTGGGATTGCTTACCTCGCCAAAAGGATAATTGCTTCTTCGCCCGTTTACATATCCATCCACAGGAACCACAAAATGAGCATCGGATACCATGGGACTTTCCGAATTGAAAACACTCTGGGGAACAATATGTTCTCTGTTATAACAATTTCCTTCGGAAGTATAAGTGGTACATTTATCATCAATTTGTGTATATTCATAGGGGTCGCCACCTGAGGGATTTTCTGAATAAATATCCAGCACACTCCCATTCTTTTCATAATAATTATCAGCATCACTATCCACATAAATAGTATATAAATCACTATATGAGTAAGTAACATAGCCCGAAGAAATAATTGTACTTAAAGCGGTTTTTAGGCTATAACCTGTCTTCCCTTGGGCATTGTCATAATAACCAGAAGGAATTTGACCAAATAAAAAAGCACTATATAAAAATAGTGCCATAAATAATAATTTTGTAGATTTCATATTTGAATTATTTTGAGTTGTTAAGTGTTGCAAAAATATGTTTTCTAAATAAAATTATCTACCACATTACGGGATAATTATCAACAAACTTATAAACCTATTATAAAAAAAGCCGGCTATTGAAGCCGGCTTTAAATATTCTATCAAATAAATTGATTATTTTTTGATAAATCTTTGGGTGATGTTTTTCTTATCACTCATTACTTTAATAAAGTATACTCCTGCTTTTAGTTTAGATACATTGATAGTATCATCATTGATATCACCACTTAAAACTTTTTGACCTGCCATGTTCATGATTATAAATTTATCCATGTTTTCATCTTTTACTTTTAACATCATAAATTCATTTACAGGGTTAGGATAAATATCCAAATCAATCATATTTTCATGGATTCCATTCTCACTGGAAGCAAATCCGTTTGCATTCAAACAGAAATCTGTTGATTCACTCTTTTTATAAGAAGCCCCTGATGCCAAAACGGTACCGTCACTATCTTTCTTAAAACTATAAGATCCATTTCCATAAGAACAGCACATACCATCTCCATAGGAATCTTTCATTGTGAAAGTATAGCAACCGGGTGCTATTGCCATATGTATAGTTTTCGTTGAACCATCGGGTTCATCTTTATAAGTTCCACCGGCAAATACTACATTTCCATCATTATCAGTGATTTCCCAACTGGTTTCTTCAGGGTAATTATCGAAAGTGATAGTTAATGTTGTAGCAACATCAGTATTATTTTTCACTTCAAATGCATCTACCGCCATATCACCTTGCCAAGTAGTACCGGTTTCTCCGAAAAATCTCATTTTTACAGTTTTACCTGAGTATGAAGAAAGATCAATTGAAGCACTATACCATGCATTTCCTTGATTACCTGATTTTGACCACACTGATGTCCATGTACTACCATTATCGGCTGAAACTTCCAGTTTCAAATATCCCATTTTTGAAGCATCTCCATACATATGATATTTAAAGTTAACCATAGGCTTGGATACTGAGCTGAAATCAAAGCAAGGACTTTCTAAAATAGCTTTCTTATTAGAATAATTAGGGCTTGAAGATTCCATATATACATAATAAGAGCCTTCTGCTGCTGAGGATGGTCCTGTATTGCTTGAAGGAGTACTTCCGGATTTAACTGTCCAATCGAAATCATCATCTTTGGATTGTACCCAATTTCCTATTGTATTTTCAAAACCTTGGAAATAAGGGAAGCTAGAAACAGTATTTGCACAATTACCACTGCTGGTATCACTTAAAGTGGTTACTTTAACAGTATTGCTTGCTGTAGACACATTTCCTGCTGCATCCTTTGCCTTTACATAAAAACTGTATTCAGTACCTTCGGACAAGCCTGTTACTTGTGCAGAAGTACTTGTTACTTTGCCTAAATAAGATCCATCTTTATAGACATCATATTGAGTTACTCCCACATTATCTGTTGAGGCAGTCCAACTTAAATCTACTGTTGTTTTGGTAATGTTACTAGCCTTTAAATTAGAAGGTGCAGTAGGAGCTTCCGTATCAGCTGCTGCTGCAACTAAATTTACTGTATAATCTTCCACTTCACCATAATCAAAAGTTTCACAAGCAGTCGGAATGCCATTATATTTCATGGAAATTCTAATTCTTGTAGCTGTTTGTGTAGCAGATGAAGGTACTGTAAAAGTCCCACTCACAGGAGTAGTTTTAGAGGCTGCTTTACTCCATACTAACTCGCCAGAATCTTCGAAATCACCATCATGATTATAATCAATAAATACGGCATAACCTTCATCATATGTAGTTCCAGTCCATTTGGGAGTGATTGTTATAGTATAGGATTGTCCAACTGTCAAATCTGTTGAAATAGAAGTAAAGTTAGAATATCCATTTCCTCCATCAGATGTTTTATCAATTGTATTTAATTGCACACGTTGGATATATTCGTCACTTACACTTTTCCCTTTGGATACACAATAATCAAGTACTCCGTAAGGAGAGCCAACACCGACGGCGTACCATGCATTAGTAACTGTTTTCTCTTCATCTGAACCGGCCCCATATAAATCTTTTGCAGCTTGAATAGTATAATCACGTGCATCTGCATAATTAGTAGTGGAAGTCATATAAACACTCTCTGCTCTATATACTATTTTTCCTGCTTTATCAATACCGATTCCGGTAACATTATAAGCATCTCCGTTATCATTTGTTCCGCTTCCACCTACTGAAATTAAATAATACCAGTAATTGGCCACCCCACTATTGGTATGCACTCCGCCATTATCAGCAGTTCCACTATACCAATTGGTTCCCCCATAAGTGTCGGGCTGACCTTCGGACTTAGGATCTTTCATAGAACGCAATGCATCATGTCCGCTTCTTTTTTCAATATCTTCACCGATTAACCAAGTTTGTTTATTGGGCTCAGCAAAATATTCCACAGAAGCACCCCAAATGTCTGATAAAGCTTCATTTAAAGCTCCCGATTCATTAGAATAAGTTAAATCGGCTGTATTAGAACATACTGCATGACCTATTTCGTGTGCAGCAACGTCTAAAGAAGTTAAGGCATCAAAATAAGTATCACTACCGTCACCATAAGTCATGACACTACCGTTCCAATAAGCATTATCATAATCTTTATCGTAATGCACATAACTTTTTATGGCAGCACCATTTCCATCATAAGAATTACGATTATGTTTTGTTTTCCAATAATCGTAAGTCATTTGTGCTCCGTAATGAGCATCCAATGCTGCATTATCTTTTGCAGCATTATCATATTCGGCAGATGTCCAGTTATTGTCATTATCTACAAAATCCACGGCATTACTATAATTTGTACCCTCATTCATGTCATAGGTTTCTATTCCATTTCCACGAGAATAATCTCTCAACCGGTAACTACCGTTATAACTATCTGTTTTAATGTTTTTGGTACCACTATAACGAGTATCAGCTGTTCCATCAGCCACTGCATGTTTGATAATAGGATCTTTATATATGATTTGCCCCGTTTGTGCATCCACATATACATAATCACGACTTACAGGTTTTTTAGCATAAATATCAAATTTATAAACTAAACGGGCAGGGCTTTGCGCTTTTGATCCTTTGTGTTGAAAATCAGGCAATATCACTAATTGCCCTTTGGGGAATTCATAACCCATTAATTTTGCTTCAGCGGGATTTTGCCACATATATACTTCTGCTCCAATTTGATTTAAAGCAGATTGCAAAGCAGCCTTTTCAGTTAAAGCAGGCTTTGTATTAACGCCTTCCACATCAAAATAATCGCCATTGATGGATTTTACTTTGTTGCCTTTGGCATGAGCAATCAAAGTACCGAATTCAACAGGAATATTATTATAATATTCTTGTAATTTGTAATGTTCAAATCCTAATTCATCAATAATTTTTTTGCTTTGTTTAAATCCGACTTCTTCTTGAAGTTTGAAATTTTGTTTCAGCATATCCTCAATTTGATTGATGCTGATGTTCTGACCTTCCGTCTTAATCATTTTCGGAAGTATTTTTTGTGCCGACAAACTATAATTTGTCAAAAGTAAAAACACAAAAAACAATAATTGCGAGTAATGTTTTTTCATCATATTTCATTTAATTTTTATAGTGTCTTCAAAGATAGAAATCAATTAAATAAATACAACATGCAGAGTTATTTTTACGAAAAATTTAATTTGAATCTGAAATTTTAATAATTTTTTAATCCACGGCCATTTAAAAGGCTCAAATTAAAAAATTAATAAAAAATTAAGGTTCTAGCATTTTTTTTATATTGCTACAAATGTTACTTCAAGGGAGTTTTTTCGTAAAAAAACGCGTAAATGAAGCTTTTACTTTAGCATTTATTTATAAATTCCCATTTTATTCAAAGAAGTATGATAGGAATTTGCTTTATTAATATGATCTCTGAGATTAGTGGAAAAGAGGTGATATCCCGGTCTTTTCATATCGGCAACAAAATAAAAATAATTATGCTTGTCAGGATGAAGAACCGCCTCTATAGTGGAAATATCAGGCATACAAATCGGTCCCGGAGGCAATCCTTTATACATATATGTATTATAGGGAGAGTCCACTTCTTTATGCTTATTCAACACACGCTTTATCACCAAATCTTTTCCGTATTTTTGTTGATAAGCATATTTAACCGTTGGATCTGCTTGTAAAAGCCAGTTTTTTTTCAAACGATTAATGTAAACACCTGCAATTTTGGGCCATTCTTCTTTTTTTGTACTTTCTTGCTGAACAATAGAAGCCAAAATTCCCACTTCAATCGGACTTAAACCCAATTTCTTTGCTTTATCTCTTCTCTCCTCATTCCAGAAATTTTGGTATTCTTTCCACATTTTTTCCCTGAATTTTTCGGGAGAAGTATGATAATAAAACCGGTAAGTATTCGGTAGATACATCAGTAAGGCTGTTTCCTGTGTAAATCCCTTTTTTTTATAAAAATCAGGATCTTTCATTATTTTTAAAAAAGCGATTGAATCCGGAGCCAAATAATGACTTATCGCCCCCGCAAGATCTTCGATCGTATTTCGATTATTAAAAGTCACATCCACTTCCACTTGTTTTCCTATTCGCAACATATTGATCAGATTGTTGTTATTCATCCGGTCTTTCAATTCATATTTACCGGGTTTTGCCCCCGAAAAACGTTTGATTTTTGCTGCCAAAAGGAAAGTGTTTTTATTTTTTAAATACGGAGAAAGTTTTTGCAATAAGCTATCTACCGGCATTCTTTTATCCAATAAAATATATACCGGTTTATCTTTTATAAATACATTTGGGGTATAAAGCAAGGAATTTAATAAGAATAATCCACTGAATATTCCAAAACCAAAAACGATAAGAATAACCACTAATTTCTTTTTCATAAAAAACTAAAACGTAAAAATAAAAAAAATATTCCAGGGCCAAAATTCAGGATTCATTTATCAATTGATAAAAGAATACATCAGTAAATGCATCGCCGTTAAATATCCAATCTTTTTTAATTCCCGTTTGTATAAACCCTGCTTTTTCAAATAACCGGATGCTTGGGAAATTATCTATTGCGATTTCTGCAAATAATTGATGAAGAAATAATTTTTTGAAAGCATAGGAAATAATCCGTTCCAAAACTTCCTTTCCATAACCTTTATTTCGATCAAGTTTATTATAAATGATAATTCCCACCCCTGCTTTTCGATTACGGGGATCAAAATCATATAAATCGACAAAACCCAATAGTTCATGGGTAGAAATAAGTTCAATTCCCAAACGCAATTGTCCGGCTTCATAAATAGAGCGGTCGGCATTTTGTATATATTCCAGCAATATTTTTTTAGAGAAACCTTGTTGACGGTCACTCAAATGCCATAAATCTTCTTCGTTTTCCACTTCATATAAAAAATGAAGATCTGTTTCTTCAAGAGGTCTTAATTTTATCCTTTTTTCCATGGGAATGCCGTTAAATTTTGGTTAAAAATTTCTATTTTATTCAATTTTGGAATAATTTTGGAAGCATTCAAATATGATTTCCATTTGAAAATTTCTTTTCAAAGATACTAATTATAAATTCAAACAAAAATATCATGAAAAAGCTTATTACATATATATCTATTGCCCTTTTCAGCAGCCTTATCAGTTTAGGGACATATCATTATTTAAACAAAAACAATTCCAAGGACCAAGTTGTCAACCTGACAAATGTTCCGAAAACTGACAGCATGCCGGTCGCAATTCCGGTACATTACAATAATCCACAAAACAAGTATTACGGTTCTTTGCCAGATTTTAAAGATATTGTAAAAAAGACAAAGAATTCTGTTGTACATGTTCGCAATACCCGTTATGTACAAAAATATTCCCCCTATTCTTACGGCTATCGTCAAGGTCCCGTATATAAACAAGAAGGAACCGGTTCCGGTGTAATTATTTCTCCCGACGGTTATATTGTGACCAATAACCATGTAATCAAAGATGCCAGTGAAATCGAAGTCACTTTGGACAATAACAAAACTTACAGAGCAAAATTAATCGGTACGGATGTGAATACGGATATTGCTCTCCTTAAAATTGAAGCGGAGCATCTCCCCTATATCATTTTTGGTGATTCCGATAAAGTAGAATTGGGGGAATGGGCACTTGCCATCGGAAATCCTTATAATTTGGGAACTACTGTGACCGCGGGTATTATCAGTGCAAAAGGGAGAGATTTGAAAGGAAATAGCAAAATAGAGAACTTTATTCAGACCGATGCGGTTGTCAACCCCGGTAATAGCGGAGGAGCCTTAGTCAATGAAAAAGGAGAATTGATTGGAATCAACACCATGATTTTTTCCATGAACGGTTCATACATTGGATATTCCTTTGCCATTCCTTCTAATATCGCTCGAAAAATAGTAGATGATATTTTGGAATTCGGAAGCATAAAAAAAGGAGTTCTGGGCATAAAAGGCGTGGAGTTAAATAACGAAATGGCCGACCGTTTACATATAGATGAAACCAAAGGGATTTATATTTATGAAATAGAACCCCATACGGGAGCCGCAAAATCGGGAATCAAAACAGGAGATATAATTATCAAAATAAACAATGTCGATATTAAAACTATGGCCGATTTATTAGGTTTCCTCAAAACAAAACGTCCCGGAGATAAAATTGAAATTACCGTATTACGCGATGGAAAAGAAAAGGTCTTGGATATTGAATTGAGTCAAAACAATGCGGCTTATCTCAAAAGCATGGGTATTTCGGTAAAAAATATCGACCGTAAAACCTTAAACAGATATGGAGTGAATCACGGAGTATTTATCGATGGTGTCAAAAACCCTATGTTATATGAAAACGGCATTCGTCCGGGGTATTTAATTACGCGAATAAATGATGTGGACATTCATAATGTAGATGACTTGACAGATATTCTTACTACACTCAATAACACTCAATATACCATGGAAGTGGTAAGTCCGAACGGTAGAATTGAAAAATATATTTTTAGATAAATTTAATCTGATACTTTTATATGCTAAAAAGCCTTATTTTAACCGATAAGGTTTTTTTGTTTTAAAATATGTATTTTTGCTTTTAAAATTATTATGAGAAACAATCCGCTATATATTATCCTTACATTAATTACTTTTATAGTAGGATTTATTTTTTTACATACCGCATATTTTTCATCTTCTGAAAATCCCTATGCTCAGGAAATTATTTTAATTGTTTTAGGAACTATTGCTACCATTCTGATAACAGCTGCTCTTATCAATAAACAAAGTGAATTGGAATTGGAAAAAGAGCACAACATAAAATTGTTTGAGCTTAAATCGTCTTTATACCTCGATTTGATTCATTTTATCGAAAAAATTGTTGCCAAAGAAGAAATTACAGATCAAGATATGGTGCAAATTGAATTTTTAACGCATAAGATATCGATAATAGCTTCACCCGAAGTACTTAAAGAATATTCCTTTTTTATCGATGTATTGAAAAAAGTGGCGGGAGATCATAAAATCAGTCATCAGGAATCGGATGAATTATCATTGCAATTGGCCAAACTTTCCGTTAAAATAAGACAAGATATAATGAATGATAGTCCTGAAAACATTCAGGAATTGGAAAAAGTTATCATTAGGAATGTTAATAAATTTTAAAAAAAATTGAATAAAGAAAAAAGAATATTTATCTTTATACTTATTACTGAAATAATATGGACAAAAAAGAACGTTTCATTAAAGAAATCAAGGAGGGTTACCAATTCAAAGGAGACTCTTTTGTGATTGGCGGGGCAATGCTTGACGGGCAACCCATTAAAGATACATATATTAAAGTACCTTTAAAAACATTAAATCGCCACGGATTGATTGCCGGAGCTACGGGAACGGGAAAAACCAAGTCATTACAAGTAATGGCCGAACAACTCTCGGAACAAGGAATTCCTGTCCTCCTTATGGATTTAAAAGGGGACTTAAGTGGTCTTGCCATGCCAAGTCCCGGGCATCCTAAAATCGATGAACGTATGGAAGCCATCGGACTGCCTTTTACGCCAAAAGGCTTTCCTGTGGAAATGCTTTCGTTAACAGGAAAAGAAGGAGCGCAATTACGTGCCACCGTTTCCGAATTCGGCCCTATTTTATTATCGCGCATCTTGGATTTGAATGATACACAATCCGGGATTGTAGCCGTACTATTTAAATATGCCGATGATAATAAACTTCCTTTAATCGACCTTAAAGATTTCAAAGAATTGATCAAATGGGCCACCGGAGAAGGAAAAAAGGAATTTCAAGCTGAATATGGTCGCCTTTCCACAGCCTCTACCGGTTCTATCTTACGAAAAATAGTGGAATTGGAACAACAGGGAGCCGCCACATTTTTTGGAGAACCTTCTTTTGATATAGAAGACCTTATGCGAATTGATGAAAAAGGGCACGGAATTATCAATATCATTCGATTAACGGATATTCAGGATAAACCCAAACTTTTCTCAACCTTTATGTTGCAATTATTGGCAGAAATTTATGCCAAAATGCCCGAACAAGGAGATTCTGACCGTCCCGAACTGGTCTTTTTTATCGATGAGGCACATTTGATTTTTAAAAATGCTTCAAAAGCGCTTTTGGAACAAATAGAGTCTATCATAAAACTGATTAGATCCAAAGGTGTAGGTATTTATTTTGTCACTCAAAATCCGCGAGATATTCCTGATGAAGTATTGGCTCAACTGGGGATGAAAATTCAGCATGCCTTGCGTGCTTTCACTGCAAAAGACAGGAAAGCCATTAAACTGGCTGCACAAAATTTTCCCATTTCCGAATTTTATGATACCGAAGAAGTATTAACCTCTCTTGGAATCGGAGAAGCACTTGTTACGGTGCTGGGCAATAAAGGACGCCCTACTCCATTGGCTGCTACTTTGATGCGTGCTCCTATGAGCCGGATGGATATTTTGACGGATAAAGAACTAAAAGAAGTATTAAAAAAATCCAAACTTATACCCAAATACAATAAAGAAATCGACCGAGACTCCGCTTATGAAATCTTAAAGGAAAAAATGGCCAAAGCCGAAGAAGAAAAAGAAGTGGAAATAGAAAAAAAGAAAAGGAAGAAAGAGAAAGAAGAACCCGGTGTGGTTGAGAAAGCCTTAAATAGCTCTATCGGGAAAATGATTATCCGCGAAGTGACCCGCTCCCTTTTGGGTGTATTAGGATTAAAACGAACATATAGACGAAGAAGATAAAAAACAAATGAAAAAATGAAAAAAATAGGCATTTTACTGTTCAGCTTCCTTTTAATAGGCGCTTGTACTCAAAAAGAAAATCAATATATTATTAAAAATAAACAAGTAGGTAAAATAAATGACTCCACAAAAGTAAGCCAATTGGAACAAATTTTCTCTAATGACTCCATTGTGAAAAATACCGAGGGAGTGTCAGCTTTTGAAAGCTATGACGAATTTGTTGTTTTTGACAAAAACTCTAATGAACCTTTGCTATTGATTATTCCCGAAGAAACAAACAATCCCGAATCCTTAATAAAACAAGTAGAAATTTTGGATCCACGATATAAAACTCAAAAAGGAATCAATATTAATTCAAGTTACGGCGAAATAAATAAAGCACATAAAATTAAGAAAATTGAAACCAGTTTGAATTATATCGTAGTATACATCGATGACCTCAATGCCATAGTGGATATTAAAAAAAGTGAATTGCCTTTGCGTTTACAAAATAATCCCGGTCTGAAAATCGATAAAACCATGATTCCTGATAAAGCCAAAATCAAGCATTTTATCGTATTTATCAACGAATAAAAATGGAAAGCTTCCTCTCCCTTGCCGCCCGGGAAATTTTTCGGGAAACTTCCATTCCTTTGGAAGAAAAAATAATTGTACTTCCTAATAAAAGGGCGGGAATTTTTCTCAGTAAAGCATTAGTTGAAGAAGCGGGAAAACCGGTTCTCAGTCCGGAAATTATTACCATCCAAGATTTTATCTACAAACATTCTCCATGGCAAAAAATCGAATGGTTAGACTTAGTTTTTGAATTTTATCAAGCCTATACGGATTATTTTAAAAATAATAAACATAACGGCGAAATCAAAACTTTTGATGAGTTTATCAAATGGGCACCGGTGGTTTTAAAAGATTTTGAAGAACTCGACCGTTTTTTACTCAGCCCCGAAAGTGTTTTTAAATATATTGCCGATGCAAAAGTCCTTGAAAAATGGAATCTTGAAAATTCTGATTCACGTTTTATCAAAGAATACAAAGAATATTATATCTCCTTAGGAAGCTTATATGAGAAATTAAAAGAACGTTTATATAATCGAAAGCAAGTATATGGCGGGCTTAGTGACAGATATTTAGCTGAAAATATTGAAAACTATATTTCAAAATACAAAGAAAATCAAATCTTTTTTGCCGGGTTCAATGCTTTGACAAAAGCCGAAGAAAAGATTATCCACACACTGGTCGATGCTAATAAAGCACAAATTTTCTGGGATGCAGATACTTATTATTTGCAGGAAGGCTTTGAAGCCGGAAAATTCCTGCGAAAACAAAAAAGAAAAAGAAAAGAATTTCAATGGATTTTTGAAGACTATACCCACAAAAAAAACATACAAATCATTGAAACCAACGGACCCAATGCCCAAATAAATGTATTGGGGCATATAATGGAAACCCAAGTTATCAATCCGGATAAAACCGCTGTTATTTTAAATGAAAATTCACTTTTATTTCCCTTATTGAACAATCTCCCGAATAAGATAGATTCTTTTAATATCACTCTTGGAATACCTGTTTCCGATACCCCTTTAATTCAAATTTTTCACTTGCTTAATCGCCTACTCCTCGATAGAGAAGTTTATAATAAATACAAAACCGAGCATTTGATTGAGTGGTTTCAATCCCCCCTGATAGCGGAACAAATTGAAAAAAACAACCCCGAACAAATAGATAGAATTGTAAGGAAAATTATCAACCTCAACACCAAATTTATTGCGCCCGGAATTATTAATGACCTTTGCTCCGAATATGGTGGATTCTCATGTAAAATCTTCAAAAGAAATTCACAACCAAATAAAGTATTAAAATTATATAAAGAAGTATTGGAGGAATTTCTGGAACGAAATCTCAACCCAACGGACAAAATTGCCTTGCAAAAGCTGGATACCGTAATAGATAGTATTATTGAATTTCAAGATTCGTCTAAGGTTATACAAAGTTTTAAAACTTTGGAACTCATTTTTAAAAAATTACTAGCCAAAGAACAAATCTATTTTGAAGGAGAACCATTGGAAGGCTTGCAAGTGATGGGGCTTTTAGAAACCCGCCTGTTGGATTTTGAACATATCATTATGCTTGGAGTCAATGAAGGTATTCTTCCGAAAGGGAAAAACGAGCAAAGCATTATACCTTTTGATATAAAAATAGACTTGGGACTTCCTACTCATAGAGATCAAAACGCCATTATGGCTTATTATTTTTACAGAAGTATACAACGGGCTAAAAACATAAGCTTATTATATAACGGAAAGGAAAAAGGACTGAGCTCCGGCGAATTGTCTCGTTTTGCCCTTCAATTAATAAATGAACTGCCCCAATATAATTCCGAGACTAAAATCAGTAAACTTTCATATAGCCCGGAAGCAGGAACACTTGAAGAAAATAAAATAATAGAAAAAAACGATTATATACTCAAAAAACTTCATTCCAAAGCAAAAAACCATGGATTCAGCCCTACCACATTGAGCCGCTATATCAATGATCCGGTTGATTTTCTCAAAAAAGACATTTTGAAACTAGAAGAGGAAGAGGAAATAATGGAAGGAATTTCAGCAAAAGATATAGGCACGATTATTCATGACACTCTTGAAGAATTGTATACCCCTTATTTACAAAGTTTTTTAACCGAAGAGAATATAAAAACCATCAGGGAAAAATATAAAAAAATAGCAAAGAAACATCTGGATAAGAAAATTTCTCTTCTAAAAGATTTGGATGGAAAAAAACATATTGCTTTCCAAGTTATTTTAAAAAATATAAACGATATTATTTCAATTGATGAAAAATTAATTCGAGAAAAGAAAACAATTGAACTACTTGCTTTAGAGAGTAAATTTACCTCTACCCTTGATATAAGGAACATTTCTGTACAGATTTTGGGTAAGCTTGACCGGATAGATAAAGTGAATGGGCAGCTAAGAATTATAGATTATAAAACCGGTAACATAAAGCCTGAAAACCTGCGATTAAATAAAATAAAAGATGAAAAAGATTTTACAGTGCTTTTAGAAAAACCGGAGTTAAATAAAGTATTTCAACTATTACTTTATTCCTGGCTTTATAATAACCAAAATGAAGACTTCATTCCTTTAACCGCTGGAATAATATCATCCCGAAAATATCATTCGGGGATACATTCTCTTTTCATCAACAAACAAAACTTACTTGATGAAGAAATTTTAAAAAATTTTGAAAAAGTCTTAATTTCTCTTTTAGAAGAAATTTTGAATCCCGAAATCGATTTTATAAAAAAATAAGGTGCCTCTAATCGAGTCACCTTATTTATAGCTTGAAAAAAGTAAAACAAATTAATTAGAAGGAACTATTGGAATAGTGGGATAATAACTCGGATTCACCAATGGCATATTTGCATTATACATACGATTAATCACTTTGGTAAATTCATTGGCAATAATTGCATAACCTCTGGGATTGGGATGAACGCCATCCAATCCAAAGGCCAATTCATTCAAATTTGAACCATTAAAATAATCCGCTGTATAAATAGACCCGTCTTCCGTTGCCAGTTTATCATGTAATTGAAGCATTATACTTGCCATATCCGCTACAGCTATTGATTTTGCAGCAGCTAACTGTTCAATGGCTACATTATATGCCATGGTTGCTGCTCGGATACTTGTAATTTCTTGAGGGATTAAAATCCATTTATCTTCCAAAGGAACAGTAAGTCCGTAAATTAATTGAGGATTGTTTGGATCTGCTTGTCCTATTACAGATTTTGCTGTCAATAAAACTAAATCATATGCATTTGCTTGACGGATAGAAGGTAAATTTAAACTAGTGAGATCAGTCAAAGATTCATCTTCTATTACTATTGCATTAGCTCCTAATTGAAAATGAATCGTTCGAAGAGCTGCTTCTTCAGGAGATAAAAGCCCTAAAGCAACAACTTGTAATAAACCCGCATTATATTGTGCATAAGCATTATTTAAAGCATCTACCTGTGCTTGATCTGTAAGCGGAATAGGATTATAGGGAATTGTTGTAAAAAACGGAATGGAACTTACATCGGGAATTGTCGCTACCACTCCTTTTGCTCCGGTAGCAGTAAGCGCATCCAATAATTGTTGATACACATAAGCAAATACACCCGGATCAGTAATATCATTGGGGCCATAGGTAGTCAAATCCTGATTACCCGTTTGATCTTCTCCTATTCCACCTGATGTAGCATAAGAAAGCACGTCATTATTTCCAATCCAAAGGGTGAAAAAAGTAGGTTGTTGTGCAATAGCATCTTGAATAACCAAAGCATTTTCATTACTAGCCATTCTCACATAATAGGGATTCGCTTTCCCTAAGGGAATATTGGCTAATTTTCCATACCCCGGAGCCAACAAATGGAAACTTTTTGCCCCGGGAACTCCCATATTGTTATAAGGACCGGGATGTAAATTAGAAACTTCGATGGTAGGCATCGCATTGATAGGCTCGACAGTTCCTTGAGAGGCATCGACCACCAATTTTGGAGCGGCAATTATGTTTCCAAATAATAATAGACCTCCTACATCATTAATATCATCATCTAAAAAGGGTTGTGTAAATTCACCTCCTCCTGCAAGAGCCATTTGCCCGGCCAAAATTTTCGGAAAGGACATCGACTGAGCCGATTTATATAAAGTTCCGTTAGTATATCCTGCTGTTAATGAGTTTCCAACAGATACATAAGTGCTGAAATCGGCATCTCCGGAATGATATACATCTTCGGATAGCGGATTGTCAAATTCCGGCTCACAAGAAACAAAGCCGAAACTCACAGCCAATAAACCAAGTATATATAATAATTTTTTCATAATTCTAATTTTTTATTATTTAATTTTATAAGTAATTCCTATGCCGGGGATGATAGCATTGCTCACATAGGTTCCTCCGAATTTATAGGGAGTCCCTTCTCCTCTTACGATTGTATAATCCGTTCTTTCTTTTCCATCTACGTATAAAAGTGAAAAGTCAACTGCCAAACGGTCCATTTGATATCCTATACCAAAAGTATAATTATTGGAATCCAAACTGGGGGTTTCAGGAGAGAAATGGCCTTCCGTAAGCGGAGACTCATCATAATAATATCCTGCTCTTACTGCGAGTTTATCATTGACCTGATAAGCAGCACCAAAACGATATGTGTTTGTGTTTTGATAATATTTATCGGCTATGCTCGGATCTAAATCGTCACTGGCAAAATTGATAATCAACTTTTCATATACACTCCAATAAGTTCTATTATAATCAAAAGCCAATAAAAGTTTCTCAGTTGGTCGAACCGATATTCCCATACCGAGTTCGGCAGGCATAGGGAGTTTGGCAGAAAAAGCCGTCTTTTTTAAAGTTTGAGACAACAAATCAGGAACATTATAAAATTCTGCCGTACCATATTTAGCATCCAAGATAATCTCAGAACGGTAATTCACTCCAATGGATACTTTATCACTCGGTCTTAATGCCATACTTAAAGCATATCCCGCTTGACTTACAGTTCCCGATTGCAAAGAAGCATAGGTTTTGTTACCTTCTTCATCGGTTAAATTTCTGTTGATATCTTTGTCATATTCTATATTTCCGTAGGCCATGATCAAAGAGGCGGACAAACTTAACATATCAGAAAATTTGTATGCCAAGGAAGGCTGAATATAAAATACTTTCATAGAAATTTCCCGAACGATTTGAGAGCCGGTCCATCCGTCGTCCCATACGGCAGAACTTCCGAAAGGAGTATAAATTGCCAAACCGAAGGACATGTGCTCATCCGTTTGATAGGTCATATAAAGATAGAAAGGAGTACCTACGGGGTTTTGTGTTTCAGCTTGCCAATTGTATAATTCATTTTGAAATTTCACTTTGGATATAATTCCGCTCACTCCAAATGAAACGGCAAATTTGTCCTTTAAAAAAGACATTCCCGCAGGATTAAAAAAGGCTGTTTCCGGATTATCAAACACCGACAAACCGGCATGTGCCATTCCCAACATTCTTTGTCCTTGTAATGCTACGCGATAACCTCCGGCATAAATAGAGGTATAAGCCAGCATAAACAAGGCTAGTAATAGTACTTTTTTCATAGTTAATTTTTTTAAATTTAAAGTTCTCTTAAAGATATAAAAAAAAATTAAAACAGCGGGAAATAATTGTCAGTATCCTTTCAGGAATAAGGTTTTAACTCTTTTTGAGAAAATCAAGCAGATAGGAACGGAACAAAAGCGGCTGCTCTGCATGTACCCAGTGTCCCGACCGGGGGATGGTAATAATATGGACGTTTGGAAAATGGGCTTTGATCAAGGATATATCTTCTTTTTGAATATAAGGAGATTTTTCTCCGCGAATGAATAAAACCGGTTTGTCAAATACACTAACGGGAGGCAATGCTTCTCCCAAGCTTTCCAAAGAATCTTTTAATACTTCAATATTCGGTTTCCATTCAAATTGTCCGGTTTTATTTCTTTTTATATTTTTTAGTATAAAAAGAGCGATGGATTTATTGGGTAATTTTTCAGCTAATTTCTTTTCCAATTCTTTCCGTGAATTTTGTTCTAAAGATAAAGATTCAATCGCCTCAAAAATAAAATCATGATGAGGGGAATAGGCTCTCGGAGAAATATCTACAACTACCAACTTCTTAATCATATCAGGATATTGCATCGCAAAAAACATAGCGGTTTTTCCTCCCATCGAATGTCCCAGAAGATGAATTTTATTTAACTTTTTTTCTTTAAGATAAGTAAATAAATCTTCTACCATTACTTCATAATCCATTTCATCGGAATGAAAACTTTTGCCATGATTTCGTTGATCGATAAGGTGAACCTCAAAACCCTCTTCCGCCAAGGCACGTGCATGAGAAATCCAATTGTCTCCCATTCCCAAAAGTCCGTGCAAAATAATCAAAGGCTCTCCTTTGCCGATTATTTTCGAATGCAATAAAGCCATGCTTATTTCAATTTTTCCTGATACATTCGAATGACATTTTCCATGCCGTAAAGCAATGATTCCACTATAAGAGCGTGGCCAATGGAAACTTCATCGAGATAGGGAACATTTTGTTTGAAAAATGCAATATTTTCTAAATTTAAATCATGACCGGCATTGATACCCAAGCCTAAGTCATGTGCCAAAACAGCCGCCTCTCGAAAAGGAGCTACCGCTTTCTCCGGCTGCAAAGGAAAAGTTTTGGCATATGACTCCGTATAAAGTTCAATGCGGTCGGTTCCCGTTTCTACGGCACCTTTTACCATTTCCGGTACAGGATCTACAAAAATAGAAGTACGAATTCCCGCTTTTTTAAACTCACGGATAATATCTGCCAGTTTAGTTTTATATTTAATAGTATCCCAACCATGATCAGAAGTAATTTGATGAGGATCATCCGGAACAAGTGTCACTTGATCGGGTTTTACTTCCAATACCAAGTCGATAAATTTAGGTATGGGATTACCTTCAATATTTAATTCGGTATAAACTACCTCTTTCAAGTCTCTGGCATCTTGATAGCGGATATGTCTTTCATCGGGACGCGGATGTATGGTAACACCGTCAGCTCCATATTCCTGTACTAATTCGGCAAATTTCAAAACATTAGGAAAATTCCCTCCGCGGGCATTCCGTAAAGTAGCTATTTTATTAATATTGACACTCAATTTTGTTTTCATACGTATTGTTTTAAAATATCAAGATATTTTTTGGGAGGACGAATGGGTTTTCCGTCACTTCCGGCAAAAACCAAAACTACTTCCCCCTCGGTTGTTTTTTCGTCTTTTTCATTAAAAATTTCATACCCGAAAGCCAGTCGAACTCCCTTTATATATTTAATATAAGTTTTGAGTCGAATACGTTCATCAAAAGTCAATGGAATATGATATTTAGTTGAAAGATTGTAAACGGGTAATATCACCCCTTCTTTTTCCATTTGTTTATAAGATATACCAATGGAATTCATAAACTCAATACGTCCCATTTCAAAATATTGGGCATAAATACTGTGATGAATATATCCCATTTGATCCGTTTCCGCATATCTGGTTTTAAATTGTATTTCATAAAAAGGGGCCATTTCTTTCACTTTATGATTTTTACAAATTTAAGCTATTTTTTTGCATTTTTTACAAGAAAAATTTCAAATTTTACGAATAAAACAGCCATAATTTTTTTTTATAAAAATCCATTTTTCAATAAGAAAAAAAAAGAAACATTTTCTTTCCTTATAGTTTAAAAGGCTTGACAAAAAAAGAGAAAAAAATGAGTGAAAAATATTTTTTTTATTGAAAATTTTGTTTGAAATTTGCATGTATATAAGTCGCAGGACTTTTGACCAACTAACCAAAATAACAATCTAAAAGCCTATGAATCAAGTAGTTGCATTATGGGATGAATGCTTACTCTTTATCAAAGATAATATTGATGAGGAGGCTTTCAACACTTGGTTCAAGCCACTTAAACCCATTGCTCTTCAAGGTAATACACTTAAAATTCAAGTACCCAGTAAATTTTATTATGAATGGATTGAAGAACATTATTTACCTCTTTTAAAAATGGCTTTAGTAAAATATTTGGGAAAAGAGGCACGTTTAATTTACAGTATCAAATTAAGTCAAAAAAAGAACAACAAAAAAGATCCGACGGTTGATGTTCCGAGTATCAACAAACCTCGAATTGATACAAAAAACAAAAAAACCACAGACAAATATATTCCGGAAATAAAAAATCCGTTTGCTTTGCCGGGTCTGAGAAAAAATCATATCGATTCACAGCTCAATCCCAATTATACATTTGATAATTTTATAGAAGGAAATTCCAACAGGTTGGCTAAAAACGCTGCCATGGCGGTTTCAAACAAACCCGGAGGAACTTCTTTTAATCCGCTTTTTATATATGGAGATGTCGGACTAGGAAAAACGCATTTGATCAATGCAATCGGTGTGGAAGTCAAAAGAAGGTTTCCCGAAAAAACGGTATTATATGTTTCTACGGAAAAATTTGTTCAGCAATTCACTACCTCGGTTCATAGAAACAATAGAAATGACTTTATCCACTTTTATCAAATGATAGATGTTTTGATTGTAGATGACATCCAATTTCTTTCAGGAAAACCGGGATCACAAGAAGTGTTTTTCCAAATTTTCAATCATCTTCATCAAAACAAAAAACAAATCATCCTTTCGGCAGATCGTACTCCCGTGGATATGCAAGATGTGGAACAACGTTTGTTATCCCGTTTTAAATGGGGATTATCGGCGGAATTGCAAAAACCCGATTACGAAACACGTAAAAAAATTATCCTTAACAAACTTTATCAAGACGGAGTAAAATTACCCGAAGAAGTAATCGAATTTATCGCCAAAAATATTAAAACAAACATTCGTGAATTAGAAGGCGTAATTATTTCATTAATTGCCCATGCCTCTTTCGATCATAAAGAAATCAATTTGGAACTCTCCAAAGAAATTTTACAGAATTATGTCAAGAATACGCAAAAAATATATTCGATTGATATGATTCAAGAGGTGGTTTCAAAATATTTCAATGTAGATATTAGTGACATTCAATCCAAGTCCAGAAAAAGAGAAATTGTACAAGCACGTCAATTTGCTATGTATTTTGCCAAAAAAATAACCAATAAACCCTATGCGGAAATAGGAAAAAATATCGGCAATAGGAACCATGCCACGGTTTTGCATGCGTGTAAGACTATTGACGGTTTAAAATCCATCGACAAGGATTTTATGCGATTCTACAAAGACCTTGAACTTCAATTTTCTTTATAATAAAATGAGCTCTTCACCCACAAAAATTCTTATGGTTTGCTTGGGAAACATTTGCCGTTCTCCACTAGCCGAAGCTTTATTGAGAAGTAAAGTGTCTGAAAAAAAAGTAATAGTGGATTCTGCCGGCTTGGACGGATGGCATGTGGGAGAACCTCCATGTGAATCTTCCCGAAAAGTGGCAAAAAAAAACGGACTGAATATAGATCATTTAAGAGCGCGTAAATTTCAAACCGAAGATTTTGACCGGTTTGACAAAATATATATCATGGATCATCTCAATTTTGATTTGATACAAGAACAAGCACGGTCAAAAAAAGATATGGAAAAAGTAGATTTCATCATGAACGAGCTTTTTCCGGGGGAAAATCTGGATGTTCCCGATTCCTATCAAAAAGGAAGCGGAGCAGCTGACCTGGTATATAAAATGCTCGATCAAGCCACTGATAAAATTGCCGAAAAATACATCCGATGAAAAAAGGCACTCTCTATTTGATTCCCACCACACTTGGAGGCAATAATATTCAAGACATTTTCCCTCCTTTGATAAAAAAGGTAATTGAGCAAACGGATGATTATATAGTGGAAAATGAAAAATCCGCAAGAAAATTTATCAAACTCATTGCTCCCGAAAAAAAACAGTCCGAACTGCATATTGAGCAATTAGACAAACACGACAAGCAAAAAGGAATATCCGATTTTATCAAACCTCTAATAAACGGCAAAAATATGGGGCTTTTATCCGAAGCAGGCCTGCCTGCCATTGCGGATCCCGGTTCACTTGTAGTAAAAGAAGCACATAAAAACGGAATAACCGTAAAACCCTTGGTCGGGCCATCTTCGTTATTACTGGCTTTGATGGCATCGGGCTTGAACGGGCAAGAGTTTGCCTTTCACGGATATCTTCCCAAAGAAAGCGGTGAGCTCAAAAGAAAACTGAGACTTCTGGAAAACGAATCTGCCAAACACAACCGTACCCAACTATTTATCGAAACTCCCTATCGTAACCCGAAATTATTTGAAACACTGTTAAAAAGTTTGAAACCGGATACTTTTTTAAGTATCGGAATAGACCTTAGTCTTCCCACTGAAGAAATACATACTCTTACTATACGTGAATGGAAAAAGAAAAAAATAGACCTGCATAAAAGGCCGGCAGTATTTATTTTTCAGGCTTCCTAAAAATATATTTATCTCCCCATTTTTCTTCCAAATCCTTTCGGATTAAATTCTCTTTTTTATTGTCATCGGGAATATAAAAAGAAGCGTTTTTTGCCTTTTCGGGTAAAAAATCCATATAGACAAAATGGTTTTCAAACCGGTGAGCGTTCTTATAGCCTTTGCCATAACCCATTTCTTTCATCAAATTGGTAGGAGCCTTACGAATCGTCAAGGGAACAGGCAAATTACCCGTTTTTTTTACAAATTGTTGTGCTTTATTAATGGCTTGATAAGCAGAATTACTTTTTGGAGAAGTAGCTAAATAAATAGCTGCTTGTGATAAAGTTATCCGGGCTTCGGGCCAGCCTATTTTTTGTACCGCCTCAAAAGCGGCATTTGCAATCAACAATGCATTGGGGTTTGCCAATCCGATATCCTCAGAAGCCGAGATAATCAACCGGCGTGCGATAAACAAAGGGTCTTCACCTCCTTCAATCATACGTGCCAACCAGTAGACAGCAGCATTGGGATCACTTCCGCGAATGGACTTGATAAAAGCCGAAATGATATCATAATGCATTTCGCCTTTTTTATCATAAAGAAAAGCTATATTCTCTACGGTTTCTTCTACCATTTTATCGGTTAAAATAAATGAGTCTGAATCATTTAATAAAACGGTTTGTTCAAGAATATTGAGTAATTTTCTGGCGTCACCGTCAGAAAAATGAATCAATGCTTCCCATTCTTTCAAACGGATACTTTTCTTTTTAAGGATTTCATCTTTTTCCAATGCTCTTTTCAAAATCACCAATAACTCATCGGCATTCAGCGGTTGAAGTGTATAAACCTGACATCTGGAAAGCAAGGCGTTATTGATTTCAAAGCTGGGATTTTCTGTTGTGGCACCTATTAAAACCACTTGTCCTTTTTCTACGGCTTCCAATAATGAATCCTGTTGAGATTTGTTGAAACGATGTATTTCATCAATAAAAAGTATGGGAGTAGCCGCAGAAAACAAACCGCCGTTATTTTTTACTTTATCCAAAATGGCACGTATTTCCTTTACGCCGGAATTAATCGCACTTAATTTATAGAAAGGGCGTTTTGTTTCATGGGCAATCAATTGAGCCAAAGTTGTTTTTCCGATACCCGGAGGCCCCCATAAAATCAAAGAAGCCAATCTTCCGGACTCAATTTGTTTACGCACAGGACCTTGCGGGCCGAGTATGTGTTTTTGACCGACAAATTCATCCAAACGGGAAGGTCTTAATCGCTCTGCCAAAGGGCTGGTTTGTTGCATAGGAAAAGTATAAAAAACAAAAATAGATATTTTTATTATATTTACATATTAAATCTATTTAAATGCCTTTTTCTAAAAAGTTACCTTTCTATTTTTTATTTCCATTGCTTTTAGCAAGCCTTATAACTATGTTTTTTGTGTTGGAGAAAACTATATGGCCAGGCTTTCAAAACTTCGGAATTTATCCCAGACAAATAAAGGGCATCAAAGGAATCCTTACGGGTTTATTTATCCATCAAAATGTGTTACACTGGTTTAACAACATTATGAGCTTTCTGATTATGAGCAGTTTGCTGTATTATATACATCCCAATAAAGCGTGGAAAATAATAATTTATGGAAGTTTTCTCAGCGGTGCACTTACCTGGCTTATTGGCCGTCCGGCAATGCATATTGGGATGAGCGGGTTAAATTATGTTCTATTTTCCTTTCTATTATTTACCGGATTTTTCAGTAAAGATATCCGGTTAACAGCGATTTCTTTTATTTTGATTTTTTTATACGGGGGATTGATTTGGCTTTTGTTTCCGGTAATCGAAAATATCTCTTGGGAAGCCCATTTATCCGGTTTTTTGACAGGAATTTTTTTTACCTATCTCTATCTCCCTCAGATCAATGCAAACTATCTTATTGAGAAGAAAGAAGTTAATATCCCTCCGGAAGATGATTTTATGCTGTGTTTTGATGATTTTGGAAACTTTATAGAAAAAAACACATCGGAGAATAAAATAATAGAAAATTCATAAAAATTATTATAATAAAATAAGAAAAAAAAAGTTATTATATTTGCAACAAATAAAATATATAGTATATTTGCAGTTGTAATTTTCATTAATTGATAGAAAACTAAGAGTACAAAATGATGAAACAAAAATTTTTAGTAAGCTTTTTTTCCTTAGCAATCCTTATGGCAGGTTTGTCTAGTTGCAGTTCAAAAAGCTCTGATTTTAAACGATCTCGCGGAACAGGAAAAGTTTTAAACGGCAAAGAAAGTTTTAAATTTAATCCCGAATTTAAAAATCAAGTAACCGGTCCCGGTTTGGTTTTTATAGAAGGAGGAACTTTTACTTTCGGGGAAGTTCAAGATGATGTTATGGCTGAATGGAATAACACTCCTAATCAACAGCACGTCAGATCATTTTATATGGACGAAACGGAGGTGACCAATTTAATGTATTTGGAATATTTGGATTGGTTAAAAAAAGTTTTTCCCAATGATGAAAAATATGGACAAATCTATAAAGGGGCATTACCCGATACTCTTGTTTGGAGAACTCCTCTCGGATTTAATGAAGATCTTGTAAATAATTATTTGCGTCATCCTGCCTATGCACTGTACCCTGTTGTGGGTGTAAATTGGATACAGGCTGTACAATATTGTAATTGGAGAACCGATCGTGTAAATGAATATATTTTATATAAATCAGGTAAACTTAATGCTGAAGTAATCCAAAACCCTAGTATAGAAACCATTTTCAATACTCAAACCTATTTAGACGCTCCCGACCAAGCATTAGGTGGAAACACAGATTTATATTACAGAAAAAACAAAAGATCTAAAAAAGACACTTCTTTAAATGTGGTAAATCGCACATCAGGTTTGATTATGCCTGCCTATCGTCTCCCAACAGAAGTAGAGTGGGAATATGCCGCCAAGTCTAATAACGGTCTTCGCGAATACAATTCATTGATGGGAAGAAAAATATACCCTTGGAAAGGATACTATACCCGTACATTTAAACCAGGAAGAAACGAAGGTAAAGAGTTAGCTAACTTTAAAATAGATGACGGCAACTATGATGGTTTGGCCGGATGGTCTGATGACGGAGCAGATATTACCGCGCCGGTAAAAAGCTATCCCCCTAATGATTTTGGCTTATATGATATGGCCGGAAACGTAAATGAATGGGTAGCTGATGTATATCGTCAAATTATTGATGACGAAGCCAACGACTTTAATTACTATAGAGGAAATGTATATACCAAACAAGCCTTTGATAAAAACGGAAAATTAATAGTAATTACACCGGACTCTATCCCAATGGACACCTTACCAAACGGAAAGATTATTATGAAACAAATGCCGGGAGCACCTGCCAACAAACTCATTGATGAAAACGAACTCTATTTGAGACAAAACTTTGACCGTGCTGACAATAGAAGTTATAGAGACGGTGATTTGGAATCCTCCAGACAATATATGAAAGAACAAGAAGATATTGATGCCGACCCTAATCTGAGAATGTACAATGCTCCTATGCATCAAATCTATAAAGATTCCACGGAATTAGTGAAGGAGTTTGATAAGTCTAATCAACGCACTTCATTGATTAATGATCAAGTGAGAGTAATTAAAGGAGGATCATGGAAAGACAGAGCATACTGGTTAGATCCGTCACAAAGACGTTTTTACCCCCAATATTTATCTAGAAATGATATAGGCTTCCGTTGTGCCATGTCAAGAGTCGGAAACAAAACAATCAAAAAAAGTTATAGACGACCAACCAATTAAAAGGAAAAAAAACAATAAAAAAAAAGCCGGACATTTTATCCGGCTTTTTTTTGAAAACGAATTCAAAAATTAGCTTAACTTTGCAAAAAATTTATTTATGGGAAAAAAATTAGTGATTGTAGAATCTCCGGCCAAAGCAAAAACAATAAAAAAATTTTTGGGAAAAGACTATGAAGTAGAATCCAGTTACGGACATATTGCTGACCTTCCTTCCAAAGAAATAGGAATAAATTTAGAAGATTTTACTCCTAAATATATTGTATCCGATGATAAAAAATCTATCATAAAAAAATTAAAAAGCCTTAGTAAAAAATCTGATGAAGTATTACTGGCTAGTGATGAGGATCGCGAGGGAGAAGCCATTGCTTGGCATTTAAAAAACCAACTGAAATTAGACGACAGTAAGACCAAGCGAATTGTTTTTCATGAAATTACCGAATCAGCCATAAAAAATGCCATAGAAAATCCTCGTGATTTAAACTATGATCTTGTCAATGCACAGCAGGCAAGAAGAATATTAGACCGCTTGGTAGGTTACGAACTCTCTCCTATTCTGTGGAAAAAAATTAAAAAAGGATTATCGGCCGGACGTGTACAGTCGGTTGCTGTTCGCCTGATTGTTGACAGGGAAAACGAAATACGAAATCACCGGTCCGAAATAAGTTATAAAGTAAACGGGAATTTTAAGAACCATGCCGGACAATCTTTTAATGCCGGACTTGATAAATCATTTACCAAGGAAGAAGAAGCCGAGCAATTTCTCGAAGAAATAAAAGAGGCTGTTTTCAAAGTGATGGAAGTTCAAAAAAAGGCCGGAAAAAAAACTCCTCCGCCTCCTTTTACCACTTCTACTTTACAACAAGACGCCGCGCGTAAATTAGGATTCAGTGTTTCCAAGACAATGATGATTGCTCAAAAACTTTACGAGAACGGTTTTATTACTTATATGAGAACGGACAGCGTAAATTTGTCCAAAGAAGCCAAAAAACAAATAGCGGAAACTATCAAAAAAAACTTTGGCGAAAAATATAGTAAACCGCGCAATTATAAAACAAAATCCAAAGGAGCGCAAGAGGCCCATGAGGCTATCCGCCCTACCAAAGCGGATGTGCGTGAAATTAACATGGATTTTGATTCCAAAAAGCTATATGATTTAATATGGAAGCGTTCCGTAGCCTCTCAAATGGCAGATGCAAAAATAGACCGGACGGTAGTAAAAATCAACAATGACAAAAACAAACATATTTTTACTGCAAAGGGAGAAGTAATTGTTTTTGACGGTTTTATACGCCTTTATCAAGAAAGCAAAGATAATGAAGAACCCGAATTTAAAGGCCAACTTCCTCCATTGAAAAAAGATGAAAAAGTTGAAGCCAATTATATTGAAATTCTCCAAAAATTTTCCAAACCTCCGGCTCGTTATAATGAAGCGGCATTGGTAAAAAAAATGGAAGAACTCGGAATCGGCCGCCCTTCTACTTATGCCCCTACCATCTCTACCATTCAAAAAAGAGGCTATGTTGAGAAAAAAACTTTGGAGCCGCAAGTGAGAACTGCTACCAAATGGATTTTGGAAAACGGAGTAATTTCCAAGAAAAAAGAAAAAGAAAATTACGGATACGAGAAAAACAAACTTGTCCCTACTGATATCGGTATTGTAGTGAATGATTTTTTGACCAAATATTTTGATCACATTATTGATTATAATTTTACTGCAGGTATTGAAGAAGAATTAGATAAAATTGCCGAAGGCTTAAAGCCCTGGAAAGAAACTCTGCAAGAATTTTATAAAAAATTCCATCCCATTGTAGAGGATGTGGAAAAAAATGCAGAAAGAGCACGAGGAGAAAGATTATTGGGAAAAGATCCGAAAACCGGAAAAAATGTATATGTAAAAATAGGACAATATGGGCCCTTGGTGCAAATCGGTGAATCCAATGAAGAAGAAAAGCCTTTATTTGCCAGTGCTCCCAAAGGGGTAAGTTTAACCGATATTACTTTGGAGCAAGCCTTGGAAATGTTTCAATTTCCC
Organism: Flavobacteriales bacterium; assembly: GCA_027061855.1. GTDB lineage: Bacteria > Bacteroidota > Bacteroidia > Flavobacteriales > Flavobacteriaceae > JALSPZ01. The sequence continues at coordinate 12,583 of JAMOVT010000116.1, read as the reverse complement.
AAAAATATAGGTACATATAAGGACAAAGAAGTAGTAATCGCTACAGGAAGATACGGACCTTACATAATCTATGACGGAAAATTTATTTCTATTCCAAAAAATACCGATCCGCTCTCATTAAGCTTGGAAGATGCCACTCGCTTAATCGAACAAAAACTTGCTGCCGATGCACCCATTGCAACCTATGACGGCAAACCGGTATATAAAGGAAAAGGACGATTCGGTCCTTTTATTAAATGGAATGATTTATTTATTAATGTTCCTAAAAAATTTGATTTTGAGAATCTAAGTAAAGAAGATATTGACTTCCTTATAAAAAACAAAATACAAAAAGAAAAAGATAAAATGGTTAAAGTATGGGATAAGGAAGGTATAAGCATACAAAAAGGAAAATGGGGAAGATTATATATTGTAAAAAACAAAAAAAAGGTAATGCTTCCAAAAGGAACAGATCCTGAAAGCATTACTCTTGAAATAGCCAAACAAAATTTGAAGATTAAATAATGATTGAGTTTTTCACTCCTGTTAATATTCATTCGGAAGATATACAACATAATCACAATTTATATGAATACATAGATATTCATAGAGAACATCATATTCCGGACTGGGAAGAATCCGAGATTTTGATATTCGATATTTCCCCATTGGAAAATGAGCATATTCCCAAAGAGAATAATACAATCAGTAAAATCCGCAAATCATTTTATCAACTTTTTCCCGGAAAATGGAATTTGAAAATTGCTGATTTAGGTACTTTAGTATTGGAAAGTGATACACAAAAAAATCTGAAATTGATACAAGAGATTATTTCTCACTTCCTTTTACATGGCAAACACCTCATTATACTGGGAAAAGATCATGCTCTTACTTATTCTATTGCCAAAGGGATTTCAAAATCCGAAAAAATTGTGAATTGCAGTATTGTGGATTCAAAAATAGATTTAAAACCCGAAGGAGAAAAAAATACAGAAAAAATTTTGAATACCAATTTCATTTCCAATATGCTTTGGGATGAAGAAATCTTGCTCAACAATTTGCATCTCATTGGTTGTCAAGCTTATTATCAACCTCCGGCATATTTGGATTTCCTAAGAAAAATGTATATTGATTGTTTTTCATTGGGTGAAATAAAAGGAAATATTAATGCAATAGAGCCCGAATTGCGAACTTCTCATTTTCTGAGTCTTGATATTTCCTCTCTCGAATATGCTTTTATGCCTTTACAAGCTCAACCGGTACCCAATGGATTAAATGGTGTTGAAGCTTGCCGCCTAAGTCGTTTAAGCGGTCTTGGAACAGAAAATAAAGTCCTGGGGATATTCGGTTTTATACCTGAAAATTTCACTCATGGAGAAGGAGAAAATCTCCTATCACAAATTATTTGGTATTATTTGGAGGGAAAAAACGAAAGTTTTCTGTTAAAATCTCTGGAAAATAAAGAAGAAATGATTACCTTTCATGTACCAAATAATTTGATTAATTTGAAATTTTTTAAACAACCTGAGTCTGAACTTTGGTGGGTGGAGATCAATGATTTACAAATTGAAGACAAAATTTTTCCATGTTCATATGCTGATTATAAACAAGCTGTGAGTAATAAAATTAGTGAACGTATCAAGAAAATTATAGAAAAAAATAAAGCTTAAAAGCTAATAAAAAATTAAATTGAAGGACAATATTAACATTTTTTTTGAGTTAATAAACATAGAATAGACTTAACATTTTTAACTTTGCATTCAAATAATTAATTATATTTGTAAATAAATAATAATTATTTATATATTTGTGAGCTGAAAAATATTTTAGAAGTTATAGATTAAACATAGGTATTTATGAAAAAAATTATGGCAATAACCACATTAATGTTGGTTTTAACATTAATGAGTTGTGGAAATAACTATCAAAGAGGAGAGGTTGTAGGAGTACGCGGACATGATTGGCATCCTTACAAACCATATGGAATGAGTTTAATTCCCGGAGGTGCCTTTATTATGGGAAAACAAAATGAAGACAAGGCTTATAGTTATAATGCACCTACCAAAACGGTAACCGTTCGTTCTTTTTATATGGATGAAACAGAAATTACCAATTCTGAATATCGAGAGTTCGTAAATTATGTGCGTGACTCAATTATCCGGTACCGTTTAGCCTCATTGGCAGAAGAAATGGAGGCTGACCCCAAAAAAGGAATTGGTAAATATCGATTTAAGTCTTTAGATACGGCCAAAAACGCTTATTATAAATATATGATGAATACCTACGGGAGCTTAAAAGATCCTGATGATGAAAATGCCGGTAAAATTATCAACTGGAAAGTACCCTTGATTTTTGACACCAGTAAATTCCCGGATGAATTTTATGCGGAGGTCATTGATTCAATGATGCTTCCTATTGAAGAAACACAAGGAGGTGAAAGAATGTTTGACGTAAATAAATTTGTTTACAAATTACGCTGGATTGATGCCGGAGAAGCTGCCCGTAAAGGAGAGAAAAGATCGATGCATGTAAAAGATACAATTATTAGAGTTTATCCCGATACTACCGTATGGGTGAAAGATTTTGCTTATGCTTATAACGAACCCATGCATGATGATTACTTCTGGCATGATGCTTATAGTGATTATCCCGTAGTAGGAGTTAATTGGTACCAAGCCAATGCTTTTGCCGATTACAGAACAAAAAAAATGACTTGGTATTTAAGAACCAAAAAACGGCAACCGCTTCACCGCTTTCGTTTGCCAACCGAAGCCGAGTGGGAATATGCCGCTCGCGGAGGAATGGAAGGGAATGATTACCCATGGGGTGGCCCTTATACCATGAATGAAAAAGGCTGCTTCCTCGCAAACTTTAAACCTTTAAGAGGAGATTACGGATCTGATCAAGCGGTTTTTACCGCCAAAGCAAAATCCTATAATCCAAACGGATATAATCTTTATAATATGGCCGGAAATGTTTCGGAATGGACTTCAAGTGCATTTTATCCGGATTCCTATTATTTTGGAGCTACATTTAACCCGGACACTCATCAATATAATAATAAAAGAAAAATTATTCGTGGAGGATCTTGGAAAGATGTAAAATATTATATTCAAGTACATTCCAGAGCTTATGAATATGCCGATACCGCCCGAAGCTATATCGGTTTCAGATGTGTACAAGATTATATGGGAATCAATGCTCGAAAAGTTTTGAGAAAAGGACAATTATAAAAATATCACAAAAAATTAAACCAAAACTTAACTTTAAAAATTAGTAATTATGGCAAAGAAAAAAGGGAAATTTATAAAACAGTTCTTCCACGTAGTATATAGTTTGGGAGCAGCAGTAGTAATCTTAGGAGCTTTAGGAAAAATCTTACATATGCCCATCTTTGGAATACCTGGTGACGTATTATTAATGATTGGATTGGGTGTTGAAGCATTTGTGTTTGCTTTATCGGCTTTTGAACCTCAAGAAGAAGACATCGATTGGTCTTTGGTTTATCCGGAATTAGCAGGAGGCGCACCACGAAAAAGGAAAGATAAAACCGAAAAAGAAATAGAGGCCAAACTTTCTGAAAAATTAGATAAAATGCTTCAAGAAGCTCAATTGGATTCCGAGTTGATGAAAAGATTGGGTGAAAGCATTAATAAACTTTCAGATGCTGCAAAAAGTATGGATGTAGCAACAGAGGCTGCAGATCATACAAGAAAATATGCAGAAGAATTGGCTATGGCATCAACTCATTTAGAAAACCTCAACAACCTGTACCAAGTTCAACTCGAAAGTGTTTCTCGAAATGCCGAAGTAAATACAGAAGCTACTAAATATGCCGAAGAGTTGAAAGAAAATATGTCAAAACTAAAAGACAACCTTGCAAACTTAAATCAAGTTTATGGAGGGATGCTTTCTGCAATGAAAGTTGAAAAATAATCAATTAACCAAAATTAATTTAAAAAAATTCAATTATGGCAGGAGGTAAATTATCCGCAAGGCAGAAAATGATCAATTTGATGTATTTGGTTTTTATTGCCATGCTAGCTCTTCAGATGTCGAAAAAAGTTTTATCCGCTTTTGGAGAATCCGGGAAAGAAATAGCAACGGCTGCAAAAATCAAAGAAAAGTCTAATGCAAATCTATTAGGCCAATTGGCCAAAAGTGCCCAAGAACAACCGGGCAAATATGCCGATAAATATAAGAAAGCTCAAGAAATAAAAGCGAAAACGGATGAGTTTGTTCGTTATATGAATGCTTTGAGAGATACAATAATGTCGAAGGAAACAAAAGCCATTGACAAAGAAACTGGTGAAGTGGACTTTGAAAAACTAGACAAAAGCTCCACAGTAGATAATATGTTCTTTCTTAATGGAAAAATTACTCCCAAAGGAAAAGAGTTTAAACAAAAAGTGGAAGAATACCGTGAATTTCTTTTAAGTAAAGCCGATAGTCCCGAATTGAAAGAAAACATCGAAAAACGTTTTAATACAGATGACGTACAACATGGAAAAAAAAGAAAGGAACCTTGGTTAATGGCAAATTTTGAAGGATTTCCTACAGTTGCTACTTTATTTAAATTAGATAACTATGTCAATAAAGCCCGTGAAACGGAAAATGAAATATATACCGGGTTAATTAGTGGTCAGCTTAAACAAGATGTATCGGTTACAAATTATGAACCCGTTGTAGTATTAGAGAAATCAGCTTATTTCCCCGGCGAAAAAGTGAAAGGAAAAGTAGCTTTGGGGCGTGTAGATAGCACCATGAGCTTCAAAGAAGTAATCATAGGTGGACGTAAAGTTCCTAAAAATCTTTTGACCAAAGGCTATGTTGAGTTGGATTTACCAGCCGGAAATGTAGGAGAAAAGGATATTAAGGGAGAAATCGTCTTTGAAGAAGACGGCAAGCCCGTAAAACTTCCATTTACCGTGACCTATGCAGTAATTCCGGTACCCAATCACGCAGTGATTTCCGCTGATAAAATGAATGTAGTTTACAGGGGGGTAAAAAATCCAATGACAATCTCTATTCCCGGAGTTCCAGATAATAAAGTAAAAGTAACAGCTCCCGGATTAGTAAAAATTAAACCCGGTAAATACATCATGGATGTAACAAAATACCGTGGAAAAACAGTAGATATTAAAGTAAGTGGAGTAGCCAATGGAAAACCGGTGTCCGATAGCAAAACCTTCCGTGTAAAAAATATACCTGCACCAATGGGAACAGTACGTGGAGAAAGCGGATTGGTCAAAATGCCCAAAAGAAACTTGGAAGTTTCTACAATCGGAGCCTCATTGCCCGACTTTGACTTTGACATTAAACTCGGGGTAAGGAGTTTTGATTTTAAAGTCCCCGGACAGCCTACCCTACGTGTAAACGGCACGCGCCTAAACGATAAAGCGAAAAGCTTGTTACGACGTGTAAAAAGAGGCCAAACCGTTCAAATATTTAATATCAACGCATATTTAAAAGGTAATTCTGGCTACAAAATTAAAAAAGTGGCTCCGGTAATTATAGAAATAGTAAATTAATACATTGTTCAAATGAAAAAAGTAATATTAATAATTGCATTGCTGATGCTTGGAAATCAAGTCAATGCTCAATTTAACATTCTTAATGCAAAAGATCCCAGTGAAATCGGAAGGAAAAGTCCAGAGCAGGTGAAAATGGATCACAGCTTGCCTCTCCCCTATCCCTATACGGATGACAGAGATATTCTTTGGGGAAAACAAGTTTGGGAAAGAATAGATCTTGATGAGAGATTTAATCTTCCCTTATATTACCCAACCGATACCTTATCAGCCATGCCCAATGTCAGATCTTTATTTGATGCACTGATGAGCGGTATCAAATCCGGTAAAATAACCAAAGTATATGCCGATAGTTATTTTACTGAAAAGCTAAATATGGATGATTTAAAAGAAAGAATGACAGCTATTGACACAACAGATGCCGGAAAGGATCAATTCAATGATGAAGGGCATGTAGACGAGCAATTTATTAATATTTATCATGTAAATTCAGAAACTATCGAAGAATTTCATGTAAGAGGTATTTGGTACTTTGATGCACGTTACGGCGAACTAAAATATCGTGTACTCGGATTGGCTCCCGTAGCATTTGACCCGAAGGGAATGGCGGCCGGTATGACACCTGATTTAGTGGAAGTTTTTTGGGTATTTTATCCTGATGCACGTTTAACATTGCATGAATATTATGCATTTAACCCGAGAAATACAGTGAAACCCATGGATTATGATCATCTGATGAATGCTCGCCGTTTTAGTGGAGTTATTTATAAAGAGGATAACGTTTACGGAGACCGGGAAATTAAAGAATATATTCACGATAATGCCTTAAGACAACTATTAGAATCACAAAGAATTAAAGAAGAAATTAGGAGTTACGAAGAAGATATGTGGAATTACTAATTCAAAAAAGTTTTAAATAAAATCATAAAAAAGCATCCCATTAGGGATGCTTTTTTGTTTGGATAAATAAATAACTTATTTTTGTAAAAAATGAATACAGATGAAAGATAAATTCCAAATTATAAAAAATAGATTCGACGAGGTTTCCGATTTAATCATTCAACCAGATATTATAAACGACAGAAAAAAATATGTCGAACTGAATAAAGAATATAAGGACCTGAAAAAAATGATTGACAAAATCAATGAATACGAAAAAACGGAAAACAGTATCATTGAAGCAAAGGAAATAATTCAGGAAGAATCGGATCCCGAAATGATTGAAATGGCTAAGGAAGAGCTGGATGAAGCTGAAAAAAAGTTGCCGAAATTGGAGGAGGAAATAAAAATGATGATGATTCCTAAAAACCCCGAAGATGCTAAAAACGTGATTGTCGAAATTAGAGCCGGAACAGGAGGAGATGAAGCCAGTTTATTTGCAGGTGATTTGTATCGTATGTATACAAAATATGCCGATAAAAAAGGATGGAAAACAGAAATAGTGGATTATAATGAAGGAACATCCGGAGGATTTAAAGAAATGATTTTTAAAATTACCGGCGATGATGTTTACGGAACAATGAAATATGAGGCGGGTGTCCATCGTGTACAACGTGTACCTCAAACAGAAACCCAAGGAAGGGTTCATACCTCTGCCGCTACGGTTATGGTTTTACCTGAAGCGGAAGAGTTTGATGTGGAAATTAATCCTAATGATATAAGAAAAGATTTATTTATGTCCTCAGGACCCGGAGGGCAATCTGTAAATACCACTTATTCAGCCGTACGTTTAACACATATACCTACGGGAATAGTCGCTCAATGTCAAGATCAAAAATCACAGCATAAGAATTATGAAAAAGCCTTGTCCGTTTTGCGATCGCGTTTATATGAAATAGAACTCAAAAAAAGACAGGAAGCGGATGCTGCATTTCGTAAATCTATGGTATCCAGTGGAGATCGCTCTGCCAAAATACGAACTTATAATTATCCGCAAGGTCGCGTAACGGATCACCGTATAAATTTAACCTTATACGATCTAAATAATATTACGAACGGAGATATTGAAAAAATAATAGAGGCTTTACGATTGGCAGATAATGCAGAAAAACTGAAAGCGGCAGGAGAAGAACTGTAAAAAATGAAAATAAAGGACCAGATAGGACGTATTATAGAATTACAAAAAAAACCAAGGAATATTATCTCATTAGTTCCTTCCATTACTTATACGCTTTCCTCATTTGGCCTCGATAAGGAAGTAAAAGGAATTACCCGTTTCTGTAAATATCCTGAACATTGGAAAAAAGAAAAAAAAATTATCGGCGGAACTAAAAATCTTAAAATCGACCGAATCAAAGAAATAGCTCCCGATCTCATTTTTGCCAATAAAGAAGAAAATACAAAAGAAGAAATTGACGAATTATCCCGGCATTTTAATGTCTTTGTATCCGATGTAAAGAATGCAGAAACAAATATTCAATTTATCAGACAAACGAGCATACTCTTAAACAAAGAAGAGCAGGCAAAAGAGTTGATTGATAAAATAATTTTGGAGAAAAATAAATTGGGGAATCAAATTCAAGGGACTGTTGCCTACTTTATTTGGAAGGATCCATGGATGAGTATAGGGAGTGATACCTACATCCATTCCATGCTAGAAGAATTTGGCTTGAAAAATATTTTTTTTTCAAAAAAACGGTATCCGGTAGTAAATTTGGAAAAATTAAAGGGAAATCCGCCCGAATATATTTTTCTTTCATCGGAGCCCTATCCTTTTAAAGAAAATCACAAAAAGGAACTCGAAAATATTTTTCCCGAGAGTAAAATCGTATTGGTACAAGGAGAAGCTTTTACTTGGTTTGGCACATATCAAGAGGAATCCTATCGTTATTTCCAAAAACTAAAAAAAGAATTATTTTATGCATAGTAAAGAAGAAAAACTAGCCGCTTTTTCACGACTTTTGGATATTATGGATGATTTGCGCACCGGTTGTCCTTGGGACAGAAAACAAACAAATGAAAGTTTGCGCCATCTTACCATTGAAGAAGTATATGAACTGGCTGATGCCATTCTCGAGAATGATCCCGAAGAAATAAAAAAAGAATTGGGCGACCTGCTTTTACATATCGTTTTTTATTCAAAATTGGGCGAAGAAAAGAATCAATTTGATATTGCCGATGTAGCTACCGCCATTAGTGAGAAATTAATATACAGACATCCGCATATCTATGGAAATGTAAAAGTAAAAGATGAAAAAGAAGTAAAAGAAAATTGGGAAAAACTAAAACTCAAAGAGGGGAAAAAATCCGTACTTGAAGGTGTTCCGAAATCCCTTCCGGCTTTAGTAAAAGCCATACGGCTTCAAGAGAAAGCAAAAGGAGTAGGATTTGACTGGGACAATAAAGAACAAGTATGGGAAAAAGTACAAGAAGAGATGGAAGAGTTCAGAGAAGAAGCTGAAAAAGGGAATAAGGAAAAAATGGAAGAAGAATTCGGAGACCTGTTGTTTTCTTTAATCAATTATGCTCGATTTTTGAATATAAATCCTGAATCTGCTTTGGAAAAAACAAATAAAAAATTCATTAAACGTTTCCAATGGTTGGAAGAAAAAACCCGAAAAGAAGGAAAGGATTTAAAAGATATGGAGTTAGATGAAATGGAAAAATATTGGCAACAGTCCAAAAAAAGTTAATTTATTTGATGCAAATCCGTTTTAAGCATATTATATTTCTTTTCACTGCCTTTTTTTTAAATGGCTTATTTGCTCAGCAGGATTTTCTCATAAAAATAGACTCCTTTCTTCATCAAAAACCTACCAATTACAGAGAAATCAATAATCTTTTTTTAAAAGAGAGTTATGACTCCACTGCAATGAAAAGATTACTTGAAAAAAGTAAAAAAGAAGGTTTTATCGAAGGAGAAATTTACGCTTTGAATATGCTGGGTAATATCTATCGTATACACTCTAAATATGATGAAGCCATTGAAAAATATGAACTTGCCTTGCATAAATCCAGAGAAATTCAGAATATTCCACTCGAAGTGTATACATTGAATATGCTGGGAGTTATTTACCGGAGAATGGATGCTGTAAAATCCGCTTTGGAACATCATAATCTCGCTTTGGAAAAGGCTCTTAGCTATCCGGACACCAGTAGAATTATACGCGATAATATCGCAATTGCCAATAACAGTATCGGAAACATTTATCTATTACTGGAAAAATATGATTGGGCTTTAAACCATTTCAATAAATCATTGGATATAGAAAAACATAATAATAATTTATTAGGATTAGCTATTAATTATCAAAATATCGGCGGTGTTTATGAAAAGAAAAAAGACTGGAAAAAAGCATACAAATTCTATACTCTATCTTTAAAATATAATGACAGCATACACTCTCGTCTGGGAAAAATCATCTGTAATACAAGTTTGGCCAATCTTTTTTATATACAAAATAAGCCGCAAGAAGCTTTAAAATTAATTTACCCCAATATAGAAATAGCTGAGCAACAAGGAGATAAATATTATATTGCCAATGTGTATTATAATTACGGAAAGATTTTGTCTGCAATAGATAGTTTGGAGAAAGCAAATGATTACTTAATAAAAGCCCTGCAAATTTCTAAAGAAAAAAATATTCCTTCCATAAGTTCCGATGTGTACAAAGAACTTTCTCTCATCAAAGAAAAACAAAAGAAATATAATGAAGCCTTGGGCTATTCAAAACTTTATAGTGAAGAACAAAAAAAGATTTTTAATGAAAAAAACAGACAACTAATAACCGATCTTGTCTTAAAACAAATTCAAAAAGAAAACGATTTTAAACTCAATGAACTTCACCAGGAAAAAAATGAAATTTCACAGGAGTTAAAAAAAAGTCGAGACTCAATCAATTTTTTAATTGCCCTTTTTATTCTTCTTATAATACTTGCATATATTCTTTATAAACAATATAAATTAAACCATCATCAAAAGATGGTGAATATGCAACAAAGTTTACTTCGTGCACAAATGAATCCTCATTTTATTTTCAATTCCCTTAATTCGATTAAGCTTTTCATTATTCATAACCGCTCCAAAGATGCCATATCATTTTTAAGCAAATTTGCAAAATTGATACGTGCCATATTGCATTCGACTCAAGAAAAAGAAACAAGTTTGGCTGAAGAAATCGAAATGATAAAATTATATGTTTCAATTGAAAATACACGTTTGAATGACAGTATTGATTTTTCGCTTGAAATAGATCCGCAACTAAATCTCGATCAAATTATTATCCCATCCTTTCTCACTCAACCTTTTATTGAAAATGCTTTATGGCACGGGCTTTCGCAAAAGAAAGAAGGAGAAAGAAAATTGGATATTCGCATTTACAAAAAAAATAACGATACCCTGGTTATCCAGATTGAGGACAATGGAATCGGAAGGGAAAAGGCACAAATAATAAAAAAATCACGTATTTTCAATAAAAAATCGGTAGGCGTAAACCTATCCAATGAACGCTTGAAACTTTTCACTAAATCGGAAGCCAATAAATATACTATTCGCTTTATAGATAAATTTGAAAATAATCAACCTGCGGGAACTATCGTAATCATTGAACTCCCTTTAAAACACAAGACCAATGAGTAAATTAATTATTGATATAGGCAATTCCAATATAGTAATCGGATTAAAAGAAAAGGAACAATGGAAAAACATTTGGCGGTTGCCGACTCTCAAAAAGGCTCCTAAATTTCATTATGCATTGAAAATAAGCAATTTACTATTTGAAGCAGGCATCGATGTAAAAGATATTGACACAAAAATACTCAGTAGTGTGGTGCCGGAATTAAATACAAAGTTCCGCACCTTGCTGAATCGTTTAAATCCAAATAAATTAATTGAACTCAATAATGAAATATTTCCCTATCTCAATATTCAAATTCCTCAACCCAATGAAATAGGAACTGATTTGGTAGCTAATTCACTTGCCGCTTATAATTTATATAAAGAAAATATTATTATTGTGGATTTTGGTACGGCTCTTACTTTTACCATAGTTGATGAAAATGGGAAAATATTGGGAGTAAATATTGCTCCCGGAATCAAAACAGCTATAAATGTCTTGGCAGAAAAAACTTCGCAACTGGATCCGGTACCTCTCAGAATACCCGATAATCCAATTGGACACAATACCGAAACCGCAATACAAAACGGAGTATTACGCGGTTATATTGGTTTAGTATCCTATATGATTCAAACCATAAAAAAAGAAACCGGGATTGATTTTAAAGTGGTCGCCACAGGAGGTTTGGCAGATGTTTTGGCCCACTATATTCCCGAATTAAATTTTGTCAACAATCAATTAACATTAGAAGGTTTATCTCTTTTACCGGATTTTATTCCCTTTAAAAAGTAAGGAGATATTTATTTTATTATTTTAAAAGAAAAGTTTATCTTTGCATTCATTGAAAAAGAATTTGTAATATGGCCACATATAAAAAGAAAGGATATAAAAAAGAAAAAAGAAAAACGGATGATTTATCCTATTTAAAGGAAGAAAGTACAACCGTAGAAGTATTTTCCAATCTGGATGAAGGAGCAAACAAGGTGGAAAAATTCCTTGAAAAAAATCAAAAATGGATTTTTTCGGGCATTCTGGCTATTATTGTTCTGGTTGCAGGTTATATGTGGTATAGCAGTAATGTGATTGAACCAAGAGAAGAAAGAGCTATTAATGAAATGCTTACCGCCCAACAATATTTTGATCAAGGAATCAATGCTGCAGATGACAAAACCATGAAAGAGGCTTTTGATAAAGCTCTCAACGGTGCCGATGGAAAATATGGATTCATTCAGATAGAAGACAAATTTTCCGGAACCAAAGCTGCCAATTTAGCCCATTATTACATTGGTGTAATCAACTACAAAAATGCGAATTTTAAAGAAGCGGTGGATGAACTCTCAAAATTTAAAGCCGATGATGATGTGCTACAACCCAGTGCTTACGGATTGATTGGTGATGCTTTCTTGGAGTTGAACCAACCCGAAGATGCTTTATCTTACTATGAAAAAGCTGCCAAATATTCTGATAATGAATTTACTGCTCCCCGTTACTATTTTAAAGCCGGAAAAGTAGCGATGA
>JAMOVT010000115.1 GCA_027061855.1 Flavobacteriales bacterium | reverse complement strand
GGTGATGCTTTCTTGGAGTTGAACCAACCCGAAGATGCTTTATCTTACTATGAAAAAGCTGCCAAATATTCTGATAATGAATTTACTGCTCCCCGTTACTATTTTAAAGCCGGAAAAGTAGCGATGAAGACAGGAGACAAAAAGAAAGCAAAAAAATACTTTGAAATCATCAAAGACAAATATCCCAATACACCGCAAGCAAACAATATTGAAATTTATCTTGCACAAGTACAATAATATATACATCATATTCTTTAAAAAGGCTGTCGCAAGGCAGCCTTTTTCTGTCAATATTTCCGAAAAATACAGAGGGCATTGTTTTTGAAATCCTTTTTGTAAATTTGTAAAAATCCAATGCTATGCCTTCTTTTTTCAAACCACAAAAAAATAAAAAATTTTCCTATCAGCCACGCTACTATGATGAGCGAAAAGAACGTTTGGAAAATTTAAAAAAACAATACGGCGATGACTCCAAAGAATCTATCGAAATGCGAATGAGAGGAAAATTCAGAAGACATTCCTCCCATAAAATACCCGGATTTTTTTCCAAAGCCACTTTACGCACTTTCATAATCTTAGGGTTTTTGGCGCTTGCTGTATATTATTTATTAAAACATTACAATTTCGATTTTTAAATGCAAACATCAAAAATCAAACTCTTACCGGATCATATAGCCAATCAAATTGCAGCGGGAGAGGTTGTGCAGCGCCCTGCTTCGGTAGTAAAAGAATTATTGGAAAATGCTTTGGATGCAGGAGCCTCTGAAATTAAACTCATAGTGAAAGACGGAGGGAAAACCTTGATTCAGGTAATTGATAACGGGACCGGTATGAACCCTATTGATGCCAGAATGAGCTTGGAACGTCATGCTACAAGCAAAATTGCTACTGCCGATGATTTATTTGCCATACAAACCAAAGGATTTCGCGGAGAGGCTCTCGCTTCTATTGTTGCTGTTTCTCATTTGGAATTAAAAACAAGAACAGAAACAGAAGAACTGGGAACCCTTATAAAAGCAGAAGGCAGTAAAATCATTGTTCAGGAACCTGTTTCCACTCCAAAGGGAACTGTCATCTCCGTAAAAAATCTTTTCTATAATATACCTGCCCGCAGAAAATTTTTAAAATCCGTTCAAGTGGAAATGAAGCATGTCAATGACGAATTTCTACGTGTTGCATTGGCCCATCCCGAAATATCTTTTAGCCTTATCCATAATGGAAATATTGTTTATCAACTTCCTGTCGCCAATACTCTTCAGAGAATTAACGCAATATTCGGAGGGAAGATGAAAAACAAACTTATCCCTATTGAAGAGCAAACTCCCTATATAAAAATTACAGGATATATCGGAAGGCCCGACAGTGCCAAATTAAAAAGAGGGGAACAATTTTTCTTTGTAAACAAAAGGTTTATTAAAAGTCCCTATCTTCACCATGCTTTAATGTCTGCTTATGAAGGATTGATCCGTGAAAAATCTTATCCTCCTTATTTTATTTTTTTGGAAATTGATCCACAACATATCGATATAAATATTCATCCTACAAAAACAGAAGTAAAATTTGACGATGAACCCACCGTCTATTCTATTCTGAAAGTAGCGGCCAAACATAGTTTGGGACAATTCAATCTTTCTCCTTCAATAGATTTTGATCGTAAGCCCGATTTGGAAATTCCCTATCACCAAACCAAAAGTTCCCCGAAACTACCTTCTATCGAGGTAGATCCCGACTTTAATCCCTTTGAAGTGGATTTTTCAAATTCTAAAGATTTTTCCATCGGACATTTTGAAAAGAAGACAGCATTCTTCGATACCATGATGAATGAAACAGAAGAAATTTCATCCGGTATTAAGGATACAGAAAATAGCCTTTTAGGCTTTAAGGGGATTGAAAATATCACCGGATTTCAATTTCTAAACAAATATATTGTCAGTCCCTTTCAAGAAAAACTTTTAATAATCCATCAGCAACGTGCCCACGAGTTTATTTTATTTCATAAATTTTTGGAAAATAATTCTTCTTTGAACCATAATGGTCAAACATTGACTTTTCCTATTGAGTTAGAATTCCAGAAAAAAGAAATAGACTTATTGAAAACTTTGGAAACCAAACTGGAAAATGCAGGTTTTAAATTGGAGTTCGGCGAAGATATTGTGCTAGTCACGGCGATTCCTTCTTTGCAATCCAAAATGAATATTCCGGAATTTTTTGAAGACCTTCTTCATAAATTAAACCTGAATGCTCCCACTGAAATCCAACCCGAAGAACAAATTGCTCTTCTTTTGGCAAAAAAAGGAGCTATCAAAACGGGTCAGAAACTGGAACAAAACTCCGTTGATGTATTATTAAAAGATTTGTTTAATTTTGAATCTTTTATGTTTACCCCCGATAATAAAAAAATAGTTTATAGTTTAACAGACCCAGAAATACAAAATCAACTTAACAAATAATTTTATGAACAGAATTCCCGATGTAATAAAGCACTTAATTATAATTAATATAATAATGTTTGTGGCTACCCAAGCCATGCCCGAACAATTTTACCGTTTATTTGCCATGCACTTTCCTTTGAATCCGAATTTTAGGATATGGCAAATAGTTACCCATATGTTTATGCACGGAGGGTTTGGTCATATAGCTTTTAATATGTACGGCTTATGGGCTTTCGGGACTCCCTTGGAACAAATATGGGGAAAAAAGAAATTTCTGATATTTTATTTTGCTTCCGGTTTGGGAGCGATTGCTTTATATACAGGAGTGCAATTATATGAATTTTATCACTATATGCATCAATTGGAAGCTGCCGGTTTAAGTAAAGAATTAGTTCTTAATGCTTTACATACCAACAAGGTGATTCCCGGATTTGAACAATATATTCCCATCCTCCAAAAAATGATGGATATTTATAAAAGCATACTCGTTGGTGCTTCGGGAGCTATCTACGGAATATTAGTAGCATTTGCCTTCTACTTCCCTAATGCCGAACTGATGTTAATTTTTATTCCTTATCCCATCAAAGCAAAATATTTTGTTCCCTTGCTGATAGCCGCCGATTTTATGTTCGGTATTACAAATGCTTTACATACGCCGGTAGCACATATGGCACATGTCGGAGGGGCAATAACAGGATTTATATTGATGAGAACATGGCAAAAACATCAATTTAAAAGATGGAATTGATGAATATAAAGGAACTAAAAAAGCAAATTATAAATAAAAATCCCGTAGAATTATTAATCGGGAGTTTTATTTTTTTTTATTTTTTTTCATTTCTTTTTTTCAGTTTAGGTTGGTTCCAATTTCAATGGGTGGCTCTCCCCTATTCTTGGGATGATTTTATAGCTAAGCCATGGACAATATTGACCTATTCTTTTTTTCATGCCCGTTTTATTGCTTTGCTGTTCAATTCGGTACTATTGTTTTATTTTGGCAGCATCTTTCTTAGTTTTTTTGACGAAAAGAAATTTTTAAAAATTTATTTTTCGGGTGTAATAGCCGGGGGATTGGCTTTTCTATTAAGCTATAAATTATTTCCCGGATTTTATGTGCAAAAAGGGCCGCTTTTAGGTGCTTCTGCCGGAATTATGGCGGTAATGACTTATATTGCCATAAAATATCCCTCTTATCCTTTAAAAATTCGTTTTATAGGAAATTTTAAAATACTTCACATTCTTATATTTTTTTTGGCCTTTAATCTTCTTCAAATTCCCCTTGGAAACCCAGGAGGTTATTTTGCACATTTAGGAGGATTGGGCGCAGGTTTGATATGGTTTTATGTCGAAAAGATTTTTAACCGGAAAAGGAAAAGAAAGGCTACTGTTTTTGAAGAAAATACCGGAAATAATTACAAATTAAACCGGATTTTAGAGAAAATAAATTCATCCGGATATGATAGCCTTACCGATGAGGAGAAAGAATTTCTTTTCCGGCAAGGAAAATAAATACCTGTTAAAAATGTCTTTCTTTCTATCTCAACGAATTTCATTTAGCATTTGAGAGTTATTATTTAATTACATTTAAATAAGCCACAAATAAGAAAGAGGTGTCTCAAACGTCTCTTTTATAATACCTTGACAAAAAGGATTAACCATTAAGTT
>JAMOVT010000114.1 GCA_027061855.1 Flavobacteriales bacterium | reverse complement strand
CCCGGATCTTCTTTGGTGCATATCCTTCAACAAAACAATGATCATTTATTTACGGATGTTTCATTGAAAACCGAAGGTTTTTATTTTTACCCTTTTCAACCCGAAGAAAATTTACCTGTCGTATTTCCGGTTTCCGAATCTTCGGAAAAAGAAATACTTTACAGAAAGCTGACTGCCGAAAATAATGAACCGGAACTCAAAATATCGGATATGGAATCTTTAAAAAAAGAACATGTCCGGAAAGTGAAAGAAGCAATAGAATCTATTAATAATAATGAAGATTTGCAAAAAATCATTATTTCCTCCCCATTTAAAATTGTTTCAAAATCTTTCGATTGGCAAACAGCCTTATTAAAATTGATGAAAACATATGAAGAGTCGTTTGTTTGGGCTTGGTTTCATTCGGCAATAGGTTTTTGGATGGGAGCCACACCGGAATTATTGGCCTCTTATGAAGATAGAAGTTTTGAAACTATGGCTTTGGCAGGCACCTTACCTGTTCACAAAAACGAAGCTTTAATTTGGTCGGGAAAAGAAATTAGAGAACAACAACTAGTGACGGATTTTATCGTTTCCACTTTGCAAAAATATACTCAAAAAATCACCGTTTCACCACCACAAACTGTTTATCAAGGAAAAATTGCTCATATTCGTACAAAAATTAAAGCCGGAATTGAAAGTAAACAAAAGGAAGAAATAGTTTTAGCTTTACATCCCACTCCGGCTGTTTCCGGACTTCCGGTAAAAAAAGCCGTCGAGCAAATTGCTAAAATAGAAAATATATCGAGGGAGTATTATACGGGATTTTTAGGAAAAAAAACACAAAATTATTTTCGATTTTTTGTCAATCTTAGGACTATGCAAATCAAAGATAATGAACTGATTATCTATGCAGGAGGAGGAATTTTAGGGAATAGTCATCCGGAAAAAGAATGGGAAGAAGTAAAAAATAAAGCGGGGATTTTATATAAAATTATTAATTCGGCATAATATATGCTTAATCTTTTAACAGTTTTTTGTATTTTTGTTAATAATAAAATTCCTTAACACACCAAATTTTTGAACCTAAAAAATATCTATATCGAAGTTGCCAAAAAGATCCGAAGGTGGGTGGTCAATTCTTCACCTAGATGGTTGGTTTTATTAATAGATATTTTTTTAGTTGTAAACGCTTTTATTCTTTCTTATTTAATTCGTTTTAATTTTAATTTTAGTTTTGGACATTACCATGTAATTAAACAGATTCCGTTGGTAGCATTTTTTGCATTATTGAGTTTCTTAATCACAGGATCTTATAAAGGGATTGTCCGTCATACGGGATTAAAAGATGCTGAGAATGTGATAGCTTCGGCATTTATCTTCACAATATTGCTTCTAGGATCTATATTTATAAGTCGCAGAATTGAAACATTGTCTGATTTTAACATTCCTCTGTCAGTAGTCGGGGCCAATTTCTTTGTCAGTGTTTTTCTTTTGGTTTTCAGCCGAATGATTTACAAAGGATTTTACTATTACTTAATGCATAATCAAAAGAAGTCAAGGAAAGTAATGATTCATGGGGCTCATTCCGGAGTTTCTACCTATGATGTTTTGCAAAGCAGCGGAGACAATTATGATGTATTGGGCTTTATAGATGAAAGAAAAGAGTTTGTAAAAAAGAAGATTCATAGAAAAACGGTTTTTCATCCCACGGATATTAATCGAGATTTTATTTTAAATCGGGGAATTGAAGAGATTATTATCAGTAAACCCGAAGCCAGCCCAATGGAATTACTTGAATTGGCAAACCGGTATATTGATTTAGGAGTTAAAGTAAAAACCGTTCCTCATATTAATCGTTGGGAAGAAGGAGCTTTCAGCAGCAAGGAAATCCGGGAAGTAAATATCGAAGAATTGCTTAACCGCATTCCTATTAAAATTAATAATCCCGATCTAATCAAAGAAATTGAAGGAAAAACGATTTTGATTACCGGAGCAGCAGGTTCAATAGGTTCTGAAATTGCAAATCAAGTAATACAATATAATCCGAGACAATTGATTTTAATCGATCAATCGGAATCGGCTTTATATGATTTGCAACAAGATTTTATGCGGAAAGATTATCCGGTTACGCATATTTATATAGTCGGAAATATAAAAGATGAGCAAAAAATGGATGAATACATTCATTATTTTCGTCCGGATATTATTTATCATGCCGCGGCCTATAAGCATGTTCCATTAATGGAAAACAATCCTTATGAAGCCGTAAAAACCAATGTATTAGGCACCAAAACAATTATGGATTTAGCCGTTAAATATAAAGTGAAAAAATTTGTAATGGTTTCGACCGATAAAGCTGTAAATCCTACCAATGTAATGGGAGCTACCAAGCGAGCTGCCGAAATTTATGCCAATTGTTTACAATCCATTCATCAAACGACAAAATTCATTATTACCCGTTTCGGGAATGTGTTGGGGTCCAACGGTTCGGTAATCCCATTATTCAAAAAACAAATTATGGAAGGAGGACCTTTGACTGTGACGCACCGGGAAATTACTCGTTTTTTTATGACCATCCCCGAGGCTTGCCAACTGGTAATGGAAGCAGGAGGAATGGGAAAAGGTGGAGAAGTATTTGTATTTGATATGGGAGAGCCTGTTAAGATTTATGATTTGGCGGTAAAAATGATACAATTATCCGGAAAACGATTTCCCGAGGAAATTGATATACAAATCACCGGATTGCGGCCCGGAGAAAAACTTTATGAAGAAGTTTTGGCAGAGGATGAGGATAATATTCCCACCTATCATGATAAAATTAAAATTGCCAATGTAAATACCCCCGATTGCAACAAAGTTTTTCGTATTTTTGAGAAACTAAAAGACTTGGATGATTTGGATCATATTCGTATTGTCGCTCTTTTGAAAGATTTGATTCCCGAATATAAATCGAATAATTCCATTTATGAAAAACTCGATAACTAATCTTACTAACTCCAATAAAATTTCTCACTATGGAAACCAATAAAAAAATATTACCGATTGCTTTGAATTTCGCTGTCATTTATGCGATTATTTCTATTCTCTTTATGATTTTTCAGCCGAAAAATATGGAACAAAGTTCGACAACTACCGTCTTGGGCTTTATAAGTTTGATTCTTTTTATCAGTATTCCTATTGTGGCCATTCGTACATATAAAAATCAAGGTGGACAAATTACTTTGGGAAAAGCCATAAAAATCGGTGTTCTTATCGGATTGATAGGCGGTTTGTTGACGGGAGTATATTCTATCATTTATTACCATTATATTAATCCGGCAGCTATTGACGAAACTCTTGAAATGTCCCGTGAAGTGCTTGAAAAAAGTGGTAAATATACCGAAGAAATGATCGAGAAACAAATGGAAATCACCCGTCAATACTTCTTACCATTTCTATTTATCGGACAAATTTTTTCCGGTATTTTGTACGGATTAATCGGCGGATTAATCGGCGGATTGTTTTTCAAACCCAAGCAAACCGAATTTTAATTCATGGATATTTCGGTAGTCATTCCCTTGCTCAATGAAAAAGAATCCCTTCCGGAGTTGCATCGTTGGATTAAAGAGGTAATGGACAGGGAGGGTTTTTCCTATGAAATCCTTTTTATTGACGATGGAAGCACGGATGGCTCATGGGAGGTTATCCGGGAATTAAGCAGGAAAAACCGGGAGGTAAAAGGCATAAAATTTCGCCGGAATTATGGAAAGTCGCAGGCTCTTAATGCAGGTTTTTTACGAACGCAAGGAGAAGTAGTTATTACTATGGATGCCGATTTACAGGATAATCCCGAAGAAATTCCCGAATTGTATAAAATGATCAAAGAGGAAGGTTTTGACTTGGTCTCCGGATGGAAAAAGGTTCGACATGATTCCAAAATCAAGAAAAATATCCCTTCAAAATTATTCAATTGGGCAGCCCGTAAAGTTTCGGGATTACCTTTGCATGATTTTAACTGCGGATTGAAAGCTTACGATCAAAAAGTAACCAAAGACATTAATGTATATGGTGAAATGCATCGCTATATCCCTTTTTTGGCCAAAAATGCCGGATTTAATAAAATAGGAGAGAAGATTGTACAACATCAAGCAAGAAAATACGGTGAAACAAAATTTGGTTCCGACCGATTTATTAAAGGAGTATTGGACTTGATTACCCTTTGGTTTCTGACTCGTTTTTCCAAACGCCCCATGCATCTTTTCGGTTCATTGGGTTTATTGATGTTTCTCATCGGAGGAATAACGATTATAGGAATTTTAGCGGTCAAAGCCTATAAACTCATTTATCATATTCCCGCTCATCTGGTGACCGATCGCCCCTGGTTTTATATTGCCATTGCCGCAATGATATTAGGGAGCCAGTTTTTTCTCACCGGATTTTTAGGCGAAATGATTATCAGTAATAACGAACATATCAAAAGGTATACAATTGAAGAGGAAGTTTGAAAATTTTTTTAATAAAATATTTGATTTGGAAATAAAGAAATAAACATATCTGACCTCGAAGAGGTCAAATCTTTATAAAACATCTATGCTATGACTTATTCGACCCCGAAGGGGTCGCATCCTCATTTTGTGATATTTCATTTTAAACATGCCATTTATACCAAGCTTGTTTTGAAACGGCTTAAGTCAAGGCTGCTGTTATTGGTTGAGATTTTATTCAGCGGTTATCTCATATAAAAAACTCCAAAGCCTCCGGAATTACTTCTATTTCAACAGGTAATTCCTGACAGAGTTCGCCGTCGGGAGATAGCTGCTTATGTTGTGGTGAGGAGAATTTAATTTTATCGGTTTGGAAATAATCAACATAAGGAGATTCGATATAGCTTCCGTCATAAATTTTGGGAAAGGTTTTCAAGAGTTCCCATCGTGACAATTTGTTAACGACAATTACATCCATTAAACCGTCATTATGCAAAGCTTTTGGAGCCATTAGCAGGTTGCCTCCGGCATATTTTGTATTGAGAATGCTTACAAAAGTATTGTGTAGTTCATACTTTTTTCCCTTTAATTCCATTAGCAAGGGATAGCTTTTCAATCCGATTAATTTTTTCAAAATCGCCAAAGTATAAGCTTGCTTTCCAAAAAATTTATAATGTACCGCTTGACGTGTGACATCGGTGGTAAAACCAAAACCTAAGATATTGATAAAATAGAAAATTTTTTGACTTGTTTTGACTTGCAAAACATCGATTTTTTTTGTTTTATTATTTAAAACTCTTTCTATTGATTTTTCTATTTGTTGCGGATCGGTTCCAAATAAATCCATATAAACGGAATTTCCGGTACCGGCAGGAATTACAGCAAGAGGGAGTCTTTTCTCGTTAGGCAAATTCATCTGGGCATTGACAATATCAAATAGTGTCCCATCTCCTCCGATTACAAAGATGCCTTGATAATCGGAAGGCTGATATTTCATAAAAATTTCTCTGGCATGATGGGGATATTGGGAAATAAACCAATCTGTTTCAAAAGAAAATTCTTGAAGCAAAGTATGTATCGATGCTTTTATTTTGGCAGCTTTTTTATTTCCCGCTTGTGGATTCAATACACAGAGATATCGCATAAAATAAATTTTAGGTCAAGAATGTGAATTTTGACGGGCAAGATAATTAAAAAATTGCTTAAATAAGTGTACATTTGTATTTCCAAAAAAGATTCTTATGTTGAAATTGGTTTTTCTTACTTTGCTTTTATTATCACTGGGAGTAATGGGTATTGCCATCAAAATTATTATTAAAAAGGACGGAAAAATTGAGGGAACTTGTGCCAGTTTGAACCCCGAGACCAATCCAGATAATAAACCTTGCTCATTTTGCGGTAGAACTCGTGAAGAATACGAAGGGAACTGTGATCATGAATTGCATCGCAAAATCGCGGAAGAAAAGAAAAAAGGTGACTTAACAAAATTTATAGAGCAACTCAATTCGGGAAAATAAATGCAGGCTGTTTTTTATCTTTTTCTATTTTCGGTATTGATTCAATTTTTTTATTACCTATTCTTTTTCACTAGGTTAGCTTTTTATAAATATCAAAAAAAAACAAAGCAATATCCACCTGTTTCTGTTTTAATTTCAGCGAAAAACGAAGCGGAAAATCTTAAAAAAAATCTCTCTCTTTTTTATAAACAAAATTACCCGGATTTTGAAATGGTATTGATCGATGACCGGTCTGTGGATAATACCCGGGAAATAATGGCCGATTTTCAAGAGAAATACCCCTTAAAAACCAGAGTGGTAGGAGTGGAATTTTCCGATAATCCGCGTTTTATCGGAAATAAAAAATATGCCTTAACTCTTGGAATCAAAGCGGCAAAATACAATCATTTGCTTTTTACCGATGCCGATTGCCGTCCGGAATCACCACAATGGATTGAAAAAATGTCCGGAAATTTTACAGACAAAAAACAATTGGTCTTGGGCTATGGAAAATATGAAAAACAAAAGGGATTTCTCAATAAACTGATTCGTTTTGAGACTTTGCAAACGGCCATGCAATATTTTTCATATGCCTTGGCAGGAATGCCCTATATGGGAGTAGGGAGGAATCTTGGTTATACAAAGGAACTGTTTTTTGATAACAATGGTTTTTATGATCATATGCATTTGCTCTCGGGTGATGATGACTTGTTTGTAAACAAAGCGGCAACAAAAGAAAATACTGCCGTTGTTCTTGAAAAAGGGAGTGCTACAATCTCCGTTCCCAAACAAACTTGGAAAGACTGGATTCACCAAAAAAGACGCCATATCACCACGGCTTCTCATTATCGATTGAAACATAAAATACTATTGGCACTCTACTATCTTTCAACTGTATTATTTTACTTTACGGCATTCTTTTTGCTTATAAAAGGGTATCAATGGAAGATTGTTTTGACGCTGTTTCTTTTTCGATTGATTTTTGCTTTTTTGATTCAATATAAAATTGCGCAAAAACTAGATGAAAAGGATATAATCAAGGCTTTCCCATTATATGAAATCAGCTTGATTTTAATACAATTTTATATCTTTATCCTCAATTTAATCCGAAAACCAAAGACTTGGAGACATTAAATAAAAAAATAAAGGAAGCCATTTCCGGCAAGCAATCCGCTTATAAATACTTATTGGATAAATATTGGAAAGATATTTACCGTTTTCAAAAATCGCGCATTAATAATCAAAACGATGCCGAGGATATCACGATTCAGACCTTCGCCAAAGCTTTTGACAATTTGGAAAAATACAATCCGGAATATGATTTTAAAAATTGGCTTTTGATGATGTCCAAGCAGGTATATATCGATTATCAACGCAAAAAAAAACACCGCTTTGTTTCCTTAAAAGAAAACAAAGAAGTTTTACAATTACCCGACCAGGAGCTCACCGCAGATGATAAGATGATTTTGGAACAAAATTTGATAGAATTAAAAAAAGCCATTAATCAGTTAAAACCTCATTACAGAGAAGTAATTGAATTGCGTTATTTTAATGATTTGAGTTACAAAGAAATTGCGGAGAAAATCGGAGAGCCTCTCAATAATGTCAAAATCAAATTACTCAGAGCCAAGAAGTTATTAGCAGAGATTCTTAAACAAAAGAAATCTTGACAACGGGGCTGAATTCACCTATCTTTGCATTTTGAAACACAAGCAAACCGTCTTGTCGCGCTTGATTTTATCAAGTGAGGAAAGTCCGGACACCACAGAGCAGCATAGCGGATAACATCCGTCTCCGTCTTATGACGGAAGGACTAGTGGCACAGAAACCAGGTACAGTTCGGCTGTAGTGAAAAGGCTAAACTCTATGCGGTGCAATGCCATGTAAACCCGCGTTTGAGGCTTGCTCGGCCGATGCGGGAGGGTAGGCAGCTAGAGCTTGCCGGTAACGGTAAGCCCAGATAAATGACAAGACTCGACAGAATCCGGCTTATAGGTTTGCTTGTGTTTCTTTTTTTTAAAAAACTTATCTTTGCAGGCATTATGAGTAGAAGAAAAAAACCTTTATTTACCAATATTGAAATTATTGATCTCGGAGCCAAAGGAAAAGCCGTGGGAAAAGCATCGGACGGAAAAGTGATTTTCGCTCCGTTCTTAGCTCCCGGAGATATAGCAGATATCCAAACCACAAAAAAAAGGAAAGCGTATTATGAAGGAAAAGCGGTGAAAATACACCGTTATTCGGACTTGCGTACGGAACCTGCCTGTGCATATTTCGGAATTTGCGGAGGATGCAAACTGCAACATATTAAATATGAAGACCAAATCCGTTTCAAGCAAAAAGAAGTAGAAAACAATCTGTTACGATTGGGAAAAGTAGAATTGCCTGAAAAAATAGAACCTATAATGGCTTCTCCCGAAATATATAACTACCGCAACAAAATGGAATTTTCTTTTTCTGCCAAGAAATGGTTGACTCCGGAGGAAATTCAATCCGGTAAACCGGTGGAAAGACGCGAAGGCTTAGGATTTCATATAGCGGGAATGTGGGACAAAGTCCTGGATATCGATGAATGTCATTTACAGGAGGAACCTTCCAATCAAATCCGGAATGCCGTGAGGGAATTTGCCTTGAAAAATAATATTTCCTTTTTTGATCCAAGAGAAAAAAAAGGACTTTTGCGTACTTTAATGATCCGTAATACTTCAATCGGAGAATGGATGGCAGTTCTTCAATTTTTTAAAAATGAAGAAGAGAATATAGAGAAAATCATGCATTTTCTTAAAAACGAATTTCCTCAAATCACTTCTTTACAATATATTATTAATTCCAAAGACAATGATTCTTTTTATGATCAAGAAGTGATTTTGTATCATGGAAGAGACTATATCCAAGAAAAATGGGATGATTTGACCTTTCGTATTTCTGCCAAATCCTTTTTTCAAACCAATTCGAAGCAAGCATACAGGCTTTATAAAAAAGTAAAGGAATTTGCTGCCATAAAGCCCGGTGAAACCGTGTATGATTTATATACCGGTACGGGAAGCATTGCTCAATTTATTGCCAAGGATGCCAAAAAAGTAATCGGAGTGGAATCCGTTCCGCAAGCGATAGACGACGCCAAGAAAAATGCGGAATTAAACAAAATTGACAATGTAGAATTTGTGGTAGGCGATATGAAAGAGGTTTTTACACCTGATTTTATTGAGAAATATGGCAAAGCCGATGTGGTGATTACTGACCCTCCCCGTGATGGAATGCATCAAAAAGTAGTGGAGAATTTATTACATCTTGCTCCGGAAAGAATTATATATGTGAGTTGTAATTCGGCTACACAGGCAAGAGATCTCGGGCTGATGAAAGAGCAATATTTCATTGAAAAAATGCAGCCCGTAGATATGTTCCCTCATACGCATCATGTGGAAAATATCATCCTTTTAAAAAAGAAATAATTTATATTTAGATGCGATTCACAGTTTATCTAAACGAAGTCGGGACAATAAATCCAAACTATTTTTTTATATTTGCAGCAACAAAAATATATAAACAATATGTCAGGTAACATTACTTTTACAATGATCAAACCCGATGCCGTAGAAAACGGCCATATCGGTGCTATTTTAGATAAAATCAATCAAGCGGGTTTTAAAATCATCGCGATGAAAATGACGCAGCTTTCCAAAAGAGATGCAGAGGAGTTTTATTCCATTCATAAAGATCGCCCTTTCTTTGGTGAGTTGGTTGAATTTATGACACGCGGACCGATTGTGGCTGCTGTATTGGAAAAAGAAAATGCAGTGGAAGATTTCCGTTCATTCATCGGATCTACCAATCCCGCAGAGGCAGCTCCCGGGACTATCCGTAATCTTTATGCCAAATCTATCGGTGAAAATGCCATTCACGGTTCGGATAGCGATGAAAATGCCATTATCGAGGCCAATTTTCATTTTGCCGGAAGAGAAATTTTTAAATAAGAATTTTTTTGCGATTAATCAAAAAGCGTCTATTTGGACGCTTTTTTTATTTAAACCGGTAACTGATGAAATATTGCATACCAAAGCCATATCGACTGGTGGAATTTACTTTGCGGAAGCCGGGAATATAGGTCAATTCAAATTCGTCATATCTTTTTTCCGATAAAAGATATTTCAATGAAATATTATAACCCAAATATATGTTTTTTAGAACTTCCACTTGTAAAATGGATTGAATTTCGAGCCAATAAGCCGAAAGATTGTCAAAATCTTTATTAATAATTACTTCTTGGGAAGGAAAAGTTTGATCTAAATTATTGATGATATAACTCGTCAAATGATTGGTAAAGGAAGCATGACCGTAATGAAGCCCTAACATGATTTGATTATCCATCCCGGGCCAATTATCATATAAATTATAATCCACACCAAACATCCAATAATTTCCCGAGGTGCTCATATTGATTAATTGGTTGTCAAATAAATATTCCTCATTCCCGAAGTGCACACTTATAAAATAATCTTTAAAAAGATTTGTATCTGTATAGAAGTTTATACGTTTGAGATCTTCAGTACTTCCATAAATATAATTTCCAATATCAAACCCGATTCTGAGGTTGAATTTATTTAAATTCTCTATAAAAGTCTTTTTGTTTTGAGTAACCCTAATACTGTCTTTCTTGGCTTCTTGAGAAAAAAGCAAACTGACACTCAAAAGGATATAAAGATTAATGATATATTTTAACATGGGCAGAGGTGTCAATATGAATTTGATTTTCTATTAGCTCTATTTGCTTGATCCATAAATCGTTATCCTGGTTTACTTCAACCGATACTTGATCGAAAAACATAATATATCCGCAAGCTTTTGAAACAAAATACGGACTGAGATCGTAGGTAATTTTTAATGTATCGGGGTTATTGTTTTCAATAAAAATATATTCCGTAAAATTCTGATTCGGGTCCAAGGGAATAGCAATACTATCTGTGGCTGTTTCTTTATATAGGGTATCTTTGGACGGCAAAGCTACAACTGTTAATTCTGTTGTAGGTTTAATGATATCCGCTTGAGAATAATCATAAAATCGTATCACCATTTTGGGAGTGGTGGCTCCCAGACACACATCATCTTTCTCACAGGAAGTCCATAGAAAAAAGAACGCGAGAAATAAGAGTAAAAAATATTTTTTATATTTCATAAAACAAAGATAAAATATATTTTACATCTTTGTAAATATAAATTTACTCGTTTCTATGAAAGAGATTCGCATTCCCGCTTCAAAAAGTATTTCCAACCGGTTATTAATTCTCCAATATCTTTTTCCGGCTATTAAACTTTCAAATCTTTCTACCGCCAAGGATACGAAGGTTTTGCAGCATGCCTTGAAACAAATCAGGCAGGAGAAGGAGAGCCCGGTTCACATCAATATCGGGCATGCAGGAACGGCTATGCGATTTTTAACGGCTTTATTGGCAAGTATTGAAGGAAAAGAATTTGTGCTGGACGGTTCTGAGCGGATGCGCAATCGCCCAATTAAAATTCTAGTGGACGCCTTGAAATCTTTGGGTGCGGACATTCATTATTTAGAGAAAGAAGGATATCCGCCTTTGTTTATTAAGGGTAGTAAATTACCGCAAAATACCGTTCGTTTACAAGGTTCTGTCAGCAGTCAATATATTACTGCTCTTTTATTGATTGCTCCGGTTTTGCCTAAGGGTTTAAATCTTATT
Organism: Flavobacteriales bacterium; assembly: GCA_027061855.1. Classification (GTDB taxonomy): domain Bacteria; phylum Bacteroidota; class Bacteroidia; order Flavobacteriales; family Flavobacteriaceae; genus JALSPZ01. Next base: position 6,971 of record JAMOVT010000114.1, on the reverse strand, counting down.
TTGGAGGGAGAAATTGTTTCCCGTCCTTATATACATATGACATTAGAATTATTAAAACAATTGGGAGTGGAATTTTCTTTTGAGGGAAATAACATTTCCATAAAAAAACTAATTGTCCCCGAACAAACCGATTTTGTAGTGGAAGGAGACTGGTCTTCCGCTTCCTATTTCTATGGTAAAACAGCTGTTACTCAATCCCCTGTTAGATTGAGACCTTTTCAGCAGAATAGTATACAAGGAGATCAAAAAATAGCGGAATATTTTACAAAATTAGGAGTGGAAACCATTCATCTGGATAATCATTCTATTTATTTAAAACCTCTTGAAAATTTTGTAAAACCTTCCTATTTATCTTTTGATTTGATTGACACCCCCGATTTGGCACAAACGCTGGCCGTTACTTGTGCCGCAATGAACATAAAATGCAAATTAACCGGTTTACAAACCTTAAAAATCAAAGAAACCGACCGTCTGGAAGCCCTAAAAACAGAATTGGAAAAATTGGGATTCGAAGTGAAAATTACCGGTCATTCTTTTGAGTTGAAAGCTTTTGAAGCCTCTTCCGGCGAGAGTATAAGTATTGCAACTTATGAAGACCACCGGATGGCTATGGCTTTTGCCATTTTGCAGGATCTCTATCATTTTGAGATAGAGAATCCACAAGTGGTGGTGAAATCTTTTCCCGGTTTTTGGGAGAAATTTACTTTCTAAAAAAATTATTTATTTTTTTGCCAAGGGAATTTTCCGTCTAATTCCACTTCAAGTGAAAGGCTCATAAAGGTTCTTACCAATACGATCATTCCCAGAACGGTTACCGAGGTTATAGTAGGTTCCGTAACGACGGTAGACATAATATCTGCGGCAATGAGAATTTCCAATCCCAAGAGAATGGATTTACCGAGATTTTGCCGTAGAATGCTGTAATTTTTCAAATAATTTGAGTCCTTTGAAAAGAAAAACAGATAAAAAGCATAGACAATTCCCAGAAAAATTACCACTACTCCCATCAGTTCTACAATACTTGCTATATAATTGATATAAGTTTTAATATTTTCTATAAAATTCATCATTTTTTACTCCATAGCCATTTGGTGGTTAATTTTCCGTTTTCTATTTTTATTTTCGGGGCAAGCAATACACCGGCAAACCCGGCTATAAAACTATATAACAGCCCCCGGTTGGTGATGAAATAGGTAAGAATGAACATCATCAACCATATAAATACAATGTACCAGCCGATTTGTACCAGAATAGCTTTTGTTTGCAGTTTCATCTGTTTAATTTTTTACTAAAATTTCTCCGTCTTTAGCCAAAAGTGTCCCTTTGGTAATTTCTTCATCGGTGTTGAAGTGGAATTTGTCTTTATCGGACATAAAAGTAAGGAAATTGTATAAATTTTTGGCATACAGTTCACTGGCATTTGTAGCAAGTGTCGAAGGAAGGTTGGTTTTTCCAATAATTTTTACTCCGTGTTTTTCTACAATTTTATCGGGTTCGCTTAGTTCTACATTTCCTCCTTTTTCTACGGCCATATCCACAATGACAGCTCCGCGTTTCATATTTTTTATTTGGTCTTCTGTAATTAAGACTGGTGCTTTAGCACCTTGTACCAAAGCAGTAGTTACAACCAAATCGGCATCATAGAGAGATTTATTTACCGCTTGTTTTTGTTTTTCAAGAAATTCTTTGGAGACTTCTTTGGCATAACCTCCTTCAGATACATTTTCTAATTCTTCATCTTCCACACTGATGAATTTTGCGCCCAAGGATTCTGCTTGCTCCTTGGTTTCCGGACGTACATCGGTGGCTTCCACTTGTGCTCCAAGACGTTTGGCCGTGGCAATGGCTTGCAGTCCTGCTACGCCGACTCCATATATCAATACTTTTGCCGGGGTAATTGTTCCGGCGGCTGTCATCATTAAAGGAAAAATCTTCGTCATTTCATCGGCGCCGAGTATGACGGCTTTGTAGCCGGCCAAATTGCTCTGAGAGGATAAAACATCCATATTTTGAGCTCTCGAAATACGGGGAATGGCATCCATGGAAAAGAGTGTAGCACCTTTTCGGGCAATTTTTTCAACGGTCTCAGGATGCAAACGATGATAAACCATAGAGATTACCACTTGTCCGGGTTTCAATTTTTCTATTTCTTCATCGGTTAAGGGATTGATTTTTCCTATCACATCGGCATCTTTAAAAATCGTGTCTTTGTCTACTATTTTAGCACCGGCTTTTTTATAGTCCTCGTCGGAAAAAGAAGAAGCCAAACCGGCATTTTTTTCAACCAATACTTCATATCCTTTGTCGATATAATCTTTGGCAATTTTGGGAGTAATCGCTACTCGTTTTTCATTGGGAGCAGTTTCCTTTAAGACACCGATTTTCATATTTGTAAGTTTTTTTTAGTTTCAAACAAATATAATAAAAAAGTCGGTCGGATTTCTCTTAAAAGCTAATTTTTGTATAGTTATCCGGAATGGAAAAAGGAAAACGCAAATCTTTATTCAAATTGATGTTTTTATAATTTAAGTCCAATTGTAATTGTTTTTCGGGGCCGAAGGAACGAATATGCAATTTTTGAGGCAAAAGATTTTTTTTCAATCGTTTATAATCCGAATAAGTAATTTTTATTTTTTGTATGTCGGAAGGGGTGAGCCATTCCTCCGTGATTTTATAATCGGGATTAATTTTTATTCGAGACAATAAATCGGATGTGTTTTTTAACTGATAATGGGAGGGAGAAATTTCCAATTCATAATCTTTCAGTAAAGAGGGATCATAGAGCATATTCCCTAAAAGTAGATTTTGTAAATGATCGAAATCCAAATCGGTTCCCAGCCATTCTCTGATTTTCCGGTAATTTCCGGTATAATAAGTTTTGTCTATTTTATTGTAATACTGTACTTGTGAGGGTGTCAAGTAAAATTTGACAACCGGTATCCCCATAAAATTGATGCTTCCCCAGATGATACTGTCTTTGAGAATGCGCAATTTTCCGTTTCCGTTGAAATTCTGATTGTTATCGCTATATTTTACATTAAAACGGCTCTCGAAAGTGCGGGCATTAAATTTACTCCGGTCTATTCTTTTTAATAATTTTCTTTTGGAAATAGAAGCGGTATTTTTTTCCAGGATCGTTTTGTGTGATTTACAGCCTGAAAAGAGGAATGTAACCAGTAATGTATATAAAATAAATTTTTTCAAATTTTCTCGATTTTTAGTTTGTAAAAGCGGTATTTTTTCAGATTTCCTTTCTTTTGATAAATTTGTGCATAAAGCTCATAATACTCTTTTAAAAGCTTTTTGTTGTCTATTACAAAATCTATGCCTAAATCCAGGTATTCCAAAGCTTTTTGAGGTTGGTCAAGACTATAAAAAGCCTTCGCCATATAAAAATAGGTTACGGGGTCATCTGCTTGTTTTTCCAATCTTTTTTCTCCTTGTTTTATGACCTCTTTGTATTTGCCGGCCTTCCATAGATTTTTTAAGTCGGTTGTATTTTTATTCTCCGGTTTTTTCTCCGTATATTTTTTTGATTTATTTGCTTGATCTCTTCGGAATAATTCGCGATACAGTGAGGCTATCAAGTATTTATTTTTGGCTTGTGGTCTGAATTTTTCTATTTGTTTCATTACTTCTTTTGCCTCTTTGCCTTCTTGGATTTTTATACGAATGGCAGTTACTTGATACCATTTGTTTCGGGGATTGATTTTTTGTGCTTTTAAAATAAATTCTTCGGCCAAATCATATTTTTTTAAATCATAATAATTTTGAGCGATTTTAAACAATACGACATCCGATTCGGGTTGGAGATTCGAACAAGTAAAGAAATATTCATTGGACAATTGAAAATTGCCTTTTATCCGTGCATTCACGGCATCAAAAAAATGTTCGTCAAAAGAAACTTTATCTTTTTCCTTTGAGTTTTGCTGTCCGGATAGAATAATCAGCGGAATGAAAGTTAAAATGAGAAAAAATTGTTTCATTTTATTGAATTGAATAGTCAAAAATAGATTTATTTTTTTTGATAGAAAAATATTCATTTATTCAAAGCATATAAAAAGTATATTTGTAGGGTTTTAGAAAAGCGGATTTATGGATCAAAAACAATTTACGCGTACTTTGCAATTGGATTTCCCTTATGAACTTACCGGTTCGCAAGAGAAACTATTGGAAAAATTGAGCCGATTCATTTATCAGCAGCCGGAGGATATTTTTTTGATGAAAGGTTATGCGGGAACAGGAAAGACGACGGTTATCAGTACTTTGGTAAAAAACTTGTCAAAAATTCGCAAAAACTATGTCTTATTGGCGCCTACGGGTCGTGCCTCAAAAGTAATCTCTTCCTATTCGGGAACTCCTGCCTATACAATTCATAAACATTTATATTATCCTTCAACGGATGAATTTGGAAAACCCAAATTCAGCTTGCGGAAAAATAAATTAAAGAACACTTTATTTATTGTCGATGAAGCTTCAATGATTAGTGGAGAATCTACCGGTGACGGTATTTTTGATACCTCTTCGGTTTTGTCGGATTTGATTGATTTTGTTTATTCGGAAAAAGGAAATCAATTAATATTAGTGGGTGATGCCGCTCAATTGCCGCCGGTAGGGACTGCTTTAAGTCCGGCACTTGACAAAGATTTCTTGCAAAGCCATTTTCATCGTAATGTGCAGGCTTTTGAATTGGATGAAATTGTGCGTCAGACATTGGATTCTGGTATTTTATTTAATGCCACGAAAATACGTGAAAAGATTTTCTCCAAAAGCGATAAAAAACTGCTTTTTGATACTTACGGATTTAAGGATATTGTCCGGCTTATTGACGGATATGATATCCAAGATGCAATAGAATATGCCTATTCGGGAGAACGATTTGACGAAACGGCTATCATCGTGCGATCGAACAAGCGGGCTAATTTATATAATCAGCAGATTCGTAATAAGGTCCTTTTGAGAGAAAGCGAGTTGGATGCCGGCGATTATCTTATGGTGGTGAAGAACAACTATTTTTGGTTGGAAAAAAATGCACCGGCCGGTTTTATAGCCAACGGAGATATCATTGAGGTATTGGAAATTTTCGGAATCAAGGAAATATACGGTTTTAAATTTGCAGAGGTAAAGGTTAGGATGCTCGATTATCCGCAACAAAAGCCCTTTGAAACGGTTCTATTGTTGGATACTTTAAATTCTGAATCACCCTCATTAACCTATCAGGAGCAAAACAAATTGTATCAGGCAATACATGAAGATTATGCTCATTTGCCGACAAAATGGGCCCGCTATAAAAAAATCAAATCAAATAAATATTTTAATGCTTTACAAGTAAAATTTTCCTATGCTTTAACCGCTCATAAATCACAAGGAGGGCAGTGGGATTATGTATTTGTGGAGCAACCTTATCATTTTGATCCCGAAAATATCGAAGATTTGCGTTGGTTATATACGGCCTTTACCCGTGCCAAAAAAAAATTGTATTTGATCGGTTTCCGGGAGGAATATTTCGAGTCCTAGCCTGGCGTGTGTTAAAATTTTGATAAATTAAAATTCACCGTTACTATTTTATATAATTTTGAAGTAAAATAGTAATTTAATGAAAAAATTTGCCCTTCTTCTATTATTTAATCTTGTTTTATTCCCTTTATTAGCCCAGACAAATACACAGGATGAAAATATAAAGATATTTTATGACTGTCAAACCCATTGTTATGAAACATATATCAAACAAGAACTGAAAGGAGTGGATTTTGTACGGGATCCCAATTTTGCCGATGTGCAAATTCAAATTACCTCCGAAACCAATGCCAGCGGTGGAGAAACTTTTCATGTCCATTTTATGGGACAAAATGAGTTTTCGACTATGGATGAAGAATTTAGTTTTTCTACCAATAGCGATATGACTTCGGAACAAATCAGGAAAAGATTATTGAAATATTTGAAAGCGGGATTGGTTCCTTTTTGGGTAAAAAAAGGAAAAGCCGGACAATTAACGGTACAATTTAAAACTTCTCAAAAGAAAACCAAACCGGTCAAAGATCCATGGAATTATTGGGTATTTAGAATAGGAATGAACGGATGGTTTAACGGAAATAGTAATAATACTAATGAAAACATAAATGGCTCGGTAAGTGCGAAACAAATCAAAGAAAAATACAAACTTTATTTTAGAACAAATTATTCTTATGGCAAATCGGAGTTTAAATATATGAATTCGGTTATTACATCAGAAAGAAAATCTTTTGGTTTAAACGGTGCAGAGGTTTTTAGTATTAACCAACATTGGAGTTATGGTTTTTTTGAAGGATATGCCCGTTCTTTATATTCCAATTTGGAAAACAGTTATGCAGCTTATATGGGAATAGAATATAATATATATCCTTATAAAGAAAATGCCAAAAGAAATTGGATTTTTTCCGCAAGAATTGGAGGAATTTATAATGATTATTATGAGGAAACCATTTATAAAAAGAACAATGAACTTTTAGGCAGGCTTAATTTGACAATGTCTAATTCTTATGTTTTGAAATGGGGAAATGTTTATTCTAAAATCGATTATAAGGTTTATTTGCATGATCCTAAATTGAATTCATATAGTTTTGGCGGGGGTGCGGATATCCGTTTATTAAAGGGTTTGAATTTTAATGTTTTCGGACGTTATTCCGTAACCCATGATCAAATAAATATTGCTGCCGGAGATTTGAGTTTGGAAGAAATATTGTTGCGTCAAAAACAATTGCAATCCGGATATAGTTATTATATGGGAGTGGGGCTTAATTATTCTTTGGGTTCCATTTACAACACGATTGTCAATCCGCGTTTTGATGAGTTTTTCTAAAAAAAATGCTTTTCTTTGTATAAAATTATTTACCTATGAAAAAAACATTGGCCAAAATTGTCAATTTTGTATCGGGATGGCATGTAAACGTGCCGGAAGAGTACCGGATAAAAAAAGCGGTGATGATTGCTGC
>JAMOVT010000113.1 GCA_027061855.1 Flavobacteriales bacterium | reverse complement strand
GTTTTTAAGTTTGTTGCAAATTTACGATAAAAGTCGGTGAAAAATTTATTTTTTTTCTTTCTTTTCATCCATCAAAATCAATGCGAAAACCGCATAATTGATGATATCGAGATAGTTGGCATCAATCCCTTCCGAGATAATGGTTTTCCCTTGATTTTCTTCGATTTGTTTCACGCGATATAATTTCTGAATGATAAGATCCGTAATGGAGCTCACGCGCATATCCCTCCATGCTTCGCCGTAATCGTGGTTTTTTGCCGTCATCAGTTCTTTGGCTTCCTTGGCCTTTTCATCATATAAGCGAATGGCTTCATCCAGGTTTAAATCCGGTTGTTCCGCCACTCCTTTTTCCAACTGAATAAGAGCCATAATAGCATAATTAATCAAACCCAGAAATTCAGGTTCTTGTCCTTCGTCCACTTTTCTGTCGGGATTTTCTTGCAATTGCCTGATACGCGATGCTTTGATATACATTTGATCGGTAAAGGAAGGCATACGCAAAACACGCCAGGCGCTGCCGTAATCCTCCATTTTTTTGATAAATATATTGCGAGCTTTTTGTATTACCTTATCAAATTGTTCAGAAGTTTTTTGCATCCGTTTTTAAATTTTGTGTAAATTTCGGATAAATTTTCTAATTATAAAAATTATATATAATACTGAAAGTTTATGAAAAAAATAGCGGTATTTTGCGGAGCAAGTTCGGGATTTGATCCCGTTTACACCCGCCAAGCCAAAGAATTGGGGCGTCTGCTGGCACAAAAAGGCATCGGAGTGGTTTTTGGCGGCGGAAAAGTGGGAATGATGGGCGCTATTGCAGACGAAATGCTGGCGCAAAAAGGAGAAATCATAGGGGTAATTCCGCATTTTTTACGTCACGAAGAAGTAGAACATCCGGATATCAAAGAAATGAAAGTTTCAAAAACCATGTCCGAAAGGAAAGTAAATATAAGCAAAATGGTAGACGGATATATCGCACTTCCCGGAGGTTTCGGCACCATGGACGAAGTAATGGAAGCACTGGCTTTGGGGCAGTTGAATATCGAACAAAAACCCGTGGCTTTTCTCAATACCAAAGGATTTTTTGACCCTTTGATGGCCCAATTTGACTTGATGGTAAAAGAGGGATTTCTCAAAGAAGAAAACCGTAAAATGGTTTTGATAGATGAGAATCCCGAGAAATTATTGGAAAAAATGGAGCAATATACCCATCCGGTAATAGGTAAAATTGTAGATACCGTTGCCAGTATCGACAACAAAAAGAATTGATTTATGCAATTGAAAAAAATAAAAACCGCAAAAAACATCGATTTTTATAAATCCGATGTAAGCAGCTCGATCGAACTTCCCTATGTAGATGAAGGAATCGCAGCGGGCTTCCCCTCCCCTGCCCAGGATTATATGGATTTGACTTTGGATCTGAATAAAGCCTTGATTAAGCATCCTTCGGCGACCTTTTACGGACGGGTAAAAGGAGATTCCATGCTGGATGCCGGTATTGAAGACGGCGATATTTTGGTAATAGACCGTTCCATCGATTTCCAAGACGGTATGACGGCCGTTTGCTTTATAGACGGGGAATTTACCGTGAAAAGACTGAAAATAGAAAAAGACAAAATCTGGCTGATGCCCGCCAATGAAAAATACAACCCCATAGAAGTCACTCCCGAAAACGAATTTATGATCTGGGGGATTGTCACTTTCGTGATTAAGAATATGCTCTGATATTCCACCTCTATTTTTCAACAAAAGCTCGTAAATTTTAAAAACTTATCAACAAAAAGACGATTTTCTTTTCTTTTATAAATTTTTTATTTTATATTTGAAGGGAAGACACAGTCCTGTACGGCCAAGAAAAACTTGCCTGTATAGGAAATATAACACTAATAAAAGGAGAGAGTTGGTGATATCTGTGTGTTGGTAGCAATTGAATAAAAGAGAGAACTATGGTAGATTTTAAAAAGAAATTAGGTAAAAGGAAAATCGAAAAGAAAATAAATCCTATTGAAATTTATGATTCTCTTGATAGACGAAGTGAAACTGGACCACTTAGGCCTTCTCAGGATTATATTTTAAAAGAATGGTATAATAAAAGAGCGGATGATAAAGATTTAATTGTGAAACTTCACACAGGTGAAGGTAAAACATTAATAGGATTACTTATTTTACAATCTCAATTAAATAAAGCTAAATTACCATCTCTTTATATCTGCCCCAATAAATATTTAGCACAACAAGTTATTTTAGAAGCAAGAAAATTTGGCATTGGCTATTGTCAAATAAATGAAGACAATACTCTTCCAAATGAATTTCTTGATGGAGAAAAAATATTAATTACTTATGTTCAAAAGGTTTTTAATGGTAAGACTATTTTTGGATTAGATAATAAATCAATTCTTGTAGATAGTGTTATAATAGACGATTCTCATGCTTGTATAGATTCTATTAAGGATGCTTTTACAATTTCATTTGATAAAGAACATAAATTTTATCAATTTATCTTAGAAATTTTTGAAGAGGATATAAAATCACAAGGAGCAGGTAGCTTTTTGGAAATAAAGGGAGGAGATTATGATACTTTTCTTCCTGTTCCATACTGGAGTTTATTGGAAAAAAGAGATTTGATTCTACAAGAAATATCAAAATATAGAGAAGAAATTATTTTCAATTGGCCCTTTATTAAAAATAATATGAATAATTTTCAAATTTTCATTTCGGGTAATAAAATAGAATTATCGCCTTATTCCATACCAATTCATCATTTTGGGACATTTGATAAAGCTTCTCATAGAATATTAATGTCTGCAACAACTCAAAATGATTCATTTTTTATCAAGGGTTTAAGTTTCAGTAAAAATTCCGTTAAAACACCATTAACTAATCCATCTCAAAAATGGTCAGGTGAAAAAATGATACTTATTCCTTCATTAATTGATGATTCATTAAATCGCAATGATATTGTAAATATTTTTGCCAAAGAGAATGATAAATTAAGATTCGGTATTGTTTTTTTAGTAAATAGTTTCAAAAAAGCACAACTTCATAAAGCTATAGGTTCGATAGTTGCCGATTCAAGTTCAATATATCATCTAGTTACTCAATTGAAAAAAGGTTATTACAAAAATCCTGTTGTCTTTGTTAATAGATATGATGGTATTGATTTGCCAGATGAATCATGCAGAATACTAATTTTTGATTCATTACCATATTTTGATTCATTATCTGATAAATATGAGGAGGCTTGTAGACTAAAAAGCGACATTATAAATACTAAAATAGCTCAAAAAATTGAACAAGGAATTGGAAGAAGTGTTCGTGGCGAAAAGGATTATAGTGCTATCATTCTAATTGGTAATGATCTAGTGAGATTTATTAAGAGCTCAAAAACAAATAAATATTTTTCAAATCAAACTCAAAAACAAGTTGAAATAGGTCTTGAAATTGCAAAAATGGCTCAGGAAGATATAGAAAGCGGAACCTCCCCTGAAGAAGCGCTAAAAAGTTTATTAACTCAACTTTTAAAAAGAGATGATGGTTGGAAAGAATATTATGTTAAAGAAATGTCTAATGCTCAAGCTTATAATCCAGAAGAAAATTTATATGATATTTTAGAAGTTGAGCATGAGGCAGAAAAGTATTATTATCTAGGAAACTATGAAAAAGCTTGTGAATTAATGCAACAGCTAATTGACGATAAAATAAAATCAAATGATGAAAAAGGCTGGTATCTTCAACAATTAGCCAGATATAAATACCGATTGAGTAAAGTTGATCATAATGCAATTCAAAAAAGTGCCTTTGAGAAAAACAGACAATTATTAAAACCTAAAGATGGCATTACATATAAAAGGTTACAGTTTATAAATGAGAATAGAATTCGTAGAATAAAAAATTGGATTAATCAATTTCCGACTTATGAAGACTTGATTGTAAATATTGATGGTGTGCTAGATGATTTGTCTTTTGGAACAGAATCAGAACGATTTGAAAAAGCATTATATGAAGTTGGTTTAATGCTAGGTTTTTTAAGCGAAAGACCAGATAAAGAATTTAAAAAGGGACCAGATAACCTTTGGTGTGGAATTGATAATCATTACTTTGTTTTTGAATGCAAAAGTGAAATCAATGACAAACGCCAAGAGATAAACAAACATGAAGCTGGTCAAATGAATTCACACTGTGGTTGGTTTGAAGAAGAATATGGGAAAGACGTAAATGTTACTTACGTTTTGGTAATTCATACAAAGACCTTGTCTTCTTCAGCCAATTTTACGCATCCAGTTAGAATATTAAGAAAAGGAAAACTTAGGAACCTACGAAACAATATAAAAGGTTTTTTCAAAGAATTAAAAAATTATAAGATTAATGACATAAGTGATGAAAAATTACAAGAATTTATCAATATTCATAAATTAGATATGGAGTCTCTTAAAAATGATTATTATGAAGATTATTACCATAAAAAATAACCGCTGCCAACAAAAAATATAGTGCATGCCGCAATTAGTTGTAAATATGAAAGATAATACACAAAATAAAGATTGTCGTAACTTGAAAAATAATTGTTTTAAACTGCGGCATGCACCATATTCAAACTGTTACCTATTATTAAAAAAAAATGAAAAAAGAAATATTATACTCTGATGATTTAAAAAACAATCTACTTTCAGGTGAATTTGAATTTAGTGATGCCAAATTTAATATTGATATATCTACAATAATACATACAAGTGAAATTTCGCATACAGAAATTACATTTAAAAACTGCGAATTTAATAATTACGAAATTACATTTAGTGATTTTAAAGATATGCAGGAAATTAAACATATAAGATTAAATTTTAACAACTGCACATTTAATAATGAAATAAGGTTTTATAACACAAATAATTATACAATATTTATTAATAATTCTAAATTAAAAAAAATAATACTTTATAAAACAGATGAAATAGATATTATTATAAGTAATAATTCTAATATTGAAATTTTACAAATTGATGAAGTTAAAAAGATAAATGAATTAAAAATTAATAATTCAAAAATTAATAAATTATATTTTACAAACGTTAACATTTCTAATAAATTTATCATATTTGAAAATGAAATTAATCAAATAGATTTTATTCGTTTTAATAGTAATTGTGAATTTGATTTTATTGATAATAAGATATTAACAAAAACTGAATTTTCAGAATGTAATTTTGACAAAATAAGTTTTAAAAAAAATAAATTTATTGGAAAATTAGCATTCTATAAAATAGAATTTAATAAAAGCACAGTAATAGATATTGATTGTAAATCAAATGCATATTTTAATGCTTGCAAATTTAATAAATATACTCATTTTGATAATTCAAAATTTAAAAATCTAGAAATGAATTATTGTAAATTTAATGAATTTACATCTTTGCAGAATGTAGAATGTGAATGTATAAAATTAAATAAGGTGACATTTGAAAATCTAGCTTTTTTTGATGATATTAAAATAATAAAATTAAACGAATGCGATAGAAAAACTATTAGAACAATAAAACAACAATTATTAAAAACAGATAATAAAATTGATTATAATATTTTTAGGTCAGCTGAATTAAAAGCTCATTATAATAAATTGAAAAAAGAAAATAAAAAGTGGTATAATAATCAAAATGCTTTTATTTTAATGTTCGGAAAATGTTATTCAAATTTCGGCATAAATTGGGTTAGACCGGTGAAATTAACAATCATATTTAGCTTTTTATTTTATTCAATATTTTTTTGGGTTGAATATAATAAATTTGATATTGGAAATTTTAGTTTGGAAACAAATAATTTAAAAACCTTTTTTAGTGGCTATTTAAAATTTTTAATTCCGACAAATTTATATAATCCACTTAAAAATGAAAAAATATATGTTGATAATTTTAGTTGGTTTCCCTTTATTTTAGGTAAAATAATCATAGCAATTGGTATTTATGAAATTATTACTGCTTTCAGAAAATACAAAAAACAATAGGTAACATTTGTAACCCTTACACAAGCCCTCCCAAAACCTAAAACAATTTCCTTGTTGAACAAATTAATTTAAAAGATAAATACGCGATTAATCGCGTATCTATCATTTTTTGTGATGAAAAATATGGGAATATTTTTCTCATGATAATTCTTCTTGACTTGCCTATATAAAATTGCAAAACCGCAATGAATTGCCTAAATATTTTAAAGATTTTACACTATATTCTTTTAATAAATTTCAAATATTTTTTCAAATTATAGGCTGTCGCTACTACAATCAAACCCGCAAGCTTTGAGTGTTTTTCCACTACAAAATTCAAAGAATTTTGCTAGCTTTATGCAGTTGGGAAAGGTAAGTGCGTAAAAATCCGCTACGAGCCATATACGAAACCGTTTATATTAATATAAGACAAAAAACACCATAATTTTGCTATTTGTACTTGTTTTAGTATTTTTGGTACGTATTTAAATGATATGGGATAAAATGGGACATATAGTAAAATTAAAGAAGTTACCCCCTCAAATAGAGAAAGTCGAAACGTTAAATATACTTAGACAACTTAGTAAAAGAAAAAGCACCTAAGACCTACCGAAAAGAATTAGTTGAGTTGCTTTTTGAACAGCCATATTCAAAAATCGAATTTGTTGTTGAAAAATTAAATGTTGAAAGAAAAGCGGCTTCAAGATATTTAAAACAACTCGAAGATATTGGTGTATTGAAATCCGAAAAGATTGGAAGAGAAAATCTATACTTAAACAAAGAATTGATAGAAATATTAAAACACAAAACAGAACAAAGCTAAGCCTTGCCAAGTACTCCCAAAAACGAAAACAAGCACTATACAAAATAGTTAATAAATTCAAGAAAATATTGTATAAAAAAATTAAAAGCACTAAAAATATCTTGTATATTTGTGTGATACATTAAAAATATTTAAAACAAACCAAATTTACCTATATGATTGGATCCGGTTTAAGTTAGGAAAAACAAAAAATTAAAATAAATTCAGAGGTAAATGCGCTCCTTACCAAAAAAACAGACAAATATGAAAACATACTTAACATTTTTATTTTCGCTTCTTTCAATTTTAATTTATTCCCAAAACAAACCGGATGTAACCGATATATTTGAAACGGGAAAAAATATTTCTAAAAACTCACATCAAAGCCAATTAGAAAAAAAATGGTTTTCAAACATCGAAATTGAATTTGGAATAAATCATGAAGTAAGATATGATTATGCTTTATATGATAATAATGATGTATTAATTTCAGGAGTAAGCTCTGATTTGGAAAATAAAACATCTTATGGAATTTTGTATAATATCAATTATCCTATTTTTGATAAATTAAGTATAGGAGCAGTCGGAGGGTTTCAATATCAATCGCAATTAAAAATATCCGCATTAAAATTAGGCGGCATTTTGAGATATCACTTTATTAATTATGAAAGCGTGAATATCAATTTAATGACTGCTTACAATATAGCATTGAGTAATAATATAGATAGTGAAATGGGAAATGTGAGACTGGGTTTACAATTTCCCATAAAAAGATCGGATGTTTTTATTCTGAATCTCAATATTTTCAGTGATTATAATTTCTATGGATACACTAAAAAAGTATTTAATGAAACAAATGAAAGACCCGGTAATATAATTTTTCGATCTTACGGATTCAGTTTGGGAATCCAATTTTAATCGTTAAAATTTGGCATACACAAATATCACAGTTTCATACCCTCAAAAATATAATCCATGGAAAATAGATAATAAATTTAGATTTAATATGCAAAATACTATCAAAACTTATTTTATATCTGCTTTCATCTTTATTCTGGCAAATTCTTGCGCAAAAACAGAAATAACCGGACTGTGGGACGATATTATCAAACTTTCTCAAAAAGAAGTGGAAGTTCCGGCAGAAAAAAATTCCGTGTTAATCACTACACAAGGGGAATGGTGGTGGATTTCCGATATTACTTTTAATGATACATTAATCGATAAAGGAAATATTGATACTACACAAGATAATTTTATCATAGAACACCCGGAATTCAGTATTGAACGGAGAAATAAAACCGAAATATATATCCGTATGAACGAAAACACAAGCGAATCTCCAAGGATATTAAATATTTGGCTGGAAGCAGGAGATTATTTCGATAGCATAAAAATCACTCAACAGGCAAAATAAAAAAATCTGTAAATCAACCGGAATATGAAAAAATTACTATTGATTAGAATTGTTTTACTAATATTGTTAATTGCTTTATCTGTGCAGATTCTAATAAAAACAAATCCAAATGCAGTCGGAAAATTCTTTATTTATTTTTTTTTCATTCTTTTGGTGAGAAAAATTTTTACTTGGGGGGAAGAACAAGAATAAACCGGTTATTTTTTGCCTGATTAATTTAAGAAGTATATTGAGAGTAGCAGCTTTTCCCTATATTCTCTCTCCCAACCAAGCCAATAAATCATTAAAACAAGCTGCATTTACTTCATGTCCCATAGGATATTCCTTATAGATATGGGAGATATTTCTTTCGGTTAAATAAGGAGGAATCTTCCGTGCCCATTCCACCGGAATAATATCATCATATTTGCCGTGTGAAACAAAGAAGTCCAATTTTTTATATTCTTCGGGCTTTTCATTGACAGGCATAATATTCTCATTGATATAACCGCTTAGAGCCACTATATTTTTGAACTTATTCGGATAATGAAGGGATAAAGCATAGCTCAAAATCGCTCCTTGGCTAAATCCCAATAGATTCATATTTTCTTTATCCAATCCGTATTTCTCCGCCAATTCGTCCATAAAACCAGCCAATTCATGCACTCTCTCCATGGCCGTTTGATCATCAGAGATTTTATTTCCGGCGGAATCGAGAAAAATATCATACCAAGCATACCCGCCGAAATCTAATTTTTTGGGCGCGCGGATGCTAATGATAAATAAATCGTCGGGAAGGTAATCGGCAAAAGAAAATAAATCCATTTCGTTACTTCCGTAACCATGTAAAAGAAAGAGAACTTTCGGATTTTTTACTTCGGTTTTGGGAGGGCGGCTGATATACTTAAACATTTTCTTTCTCTTTCTTGATAAACCCGCGTTTTTTAAACCATTCTTCCAAAATACGGTTAAACTCCTCCGGGTGTTCCATCATGGGAGCATGTCCGCATTTGTCAATCCAATATAAATCGGCATCCGGAAGTAATTTTTTGAATTCTTCGGCTACTTCCGGGGGAGTAACATTGTCGTTTTTTCCCCAGATCAAGCATACGGGCAAATCCATATGAGGCAGTTCATTGGCCATATTATGTCGTATGGCACTTTTTGCCAAAGCCAAAGTGCGAATTACTTTCATACGGTCGTTTACTACACGAAAAATTTCATCGACTAATTCTTTGGTAGCCACTTTGGGATCATGAAAAACTTCTTGGGCTTTTTTCTTGATGTATTCGTAATTATTCCGTTTGGGATAAGTATCCCCCATCCCTTTTTCATATAAACCGGAACTTCCCGTCAGTACAATGGCTTCTACTTTTTCCGGATGTTTATTGGCATAATACAAGGCTACATGTCCACCCAGCGAATTGCCCAATAAAATGGCTTTATCAATTTTTTTAAATTTTAGAAAATCGTCCAAATACTTGGCAAATCCTTTCACACTGGTTTTGAGCAAGGGAAAAGTATAAACCGGTAATTCAGGCATCAAAACATGGAAATCCTTGGAAAAATGATTGATTACTTTATCAAAATTACTTAATCCCCCCATTAATCCGTGAAGGATAATTAATGGTGTACCTTCTCCCTTTTCAATATACTTGAATCCCTTTTCCTCTTTAAGCATATTCTTTTCTTTGGTATAAAATGTTTTAACAAAAATACAATAATTTTTTATAATTTTATGCGAACTTAAAGCGCTGCCATTTATCCTATAATAAAACAAAACTATGCTGAAATTTCTCAATCTAGAATGGAAAAAATTTATCAGATCTAAAAATTTTACACAAAATCTTTTTAAAAAAATATTCAGTTATATCGGAATCTTTTTTGCAGGTTTATACATTTCGGGATTTATTATCGGAAGTTTTTTTCTACTCAAAGAAAAATCTCCCGAAAAAGATACTTTTCTTTTACTTAATCATTTCATTTATATATTATTTTTTATCCTTTTTTATATTTTGTCTTTTATTTCCTCGGACACATTTGAAGTCAAACCCTTAATGATTTTACCCGTAAAAAAGAAAAAAATTATCCATTTTTACATTCTAAAATCCTTGTTTCATCCTTTAATATTGATTATTATACTTGATTTGATAATTTTAGGCGGTATACTTATCTTTCACGGTTATGCCGCTTTACCTGTTTTGATTTGGGTATTAGGTGTTAGTTCTGCCCTCGCCATTATTACATTATTAATGTTACTGTCTGAAAAAAGCCCTTATTTAATGGCTGTTTCGGGTTTATTTCTCTTTCTATTAATAACTTATTCAAAAAAATTGGTTGAAATATTAAAACCCGTCGGCAATTATTTTTATAGTATTTATGAAAAACCCTATTTAAGCATTCCCCTCTTTCTTTTTCTTATTTTTATATATGCCTTTGTTTATCGTTTTTTCAAAAAAAGATTCTATCTGGATGCCGGCATCAAAGCCAAAAAGAAAACCGGAAAACTCGATAATTTAAATTTGAATTGGACCGAAAAATATGGCAAAACAGGTACTTTTATCAAAAACGATATCCGGCTAATCACCAGAAATCCACGCACTAAGCAGCTGATTTACAGCTTGCTGTTTATGGTGGTTTTTGGCGTTTTCATTCTGAAATCGAGCATGTACAAAGACAATGATTTCATGGTCATATATTGGGCCTTTTTACTCACGGGATATTTTATCGTGGGTTACGGTGCCATGATTCCTTCTTGGGACGGAAAATACTATAAACTTCTGATGAGTCAAAATATCCGTTACAAAGAATATCTCGAAGCAAAATGGTGGTTTCTCGTGGTCAGTGTGATTTTTATGACTTTGATTAGTTTACCCTTGGTTTTTCTGAATCCGAAATTCTTTTGGTTTTTAATCGCTATGGCCATTTTTAATATGGGTTTTCATTCTTATACCGTATTATTTACCGGCTTGTTAAACAAAAAAGCCATCGATCTCGACCAAAAGGTAAAAGCTTTTCAAGCCAATCAGGATTTTAATGCCAAAATTTTCTTTTATAGTTTACTTCGCATCCTTTTGCCCGTAATCCTTTTTATTATCATAGAAAAAACACTGGGACTCTATTATGCAGTGGCCGCCCTTTCTCTTATCGGCATAACGGGATTGATTTTTAAAGATAAAATTCTTACTAAAATCGCAAAATTATATGCCAAACGAAAATATAAACTGGTTGAAGCTTTTTCTTCGGAAGATGACTAAATTACAAAGTTATTAACAAATTTCTGATAATAACTTCGCTTTTTTAACCAACGAAATCAAAAGTTATTTTGTTAACTTAGCGACCAACTAAAAAAATTTTCTGAAAAAAAATATCAACTATGAAACAAAAACTCAGCTTTTTACTTCTTTTTCTGATGCTTATATCATCAGGAATAGCGCAAGTAACCACTTCTACTCTCAAAGGAATGGTCAAAGACAAAGAAGGCCCGATGATGGGTGCCGAAGTCCTAATTATTCATCTCCCCACAGGGACGAAAACAGGTACAATCACGCAAGAAAACGGACGGTTTGTCCTACCCAATTTACGTGTGGGAGGTCCTTATCAAATCGTGATTAAATATGTGGGATATCAACCGGTAGAACTCAATAATATTTATTTAAAATTGGGTGAAACAAAAAATATTGACGTCTTTTTAAAAGAAAGCCAAGATGCGCTCAATGAAATCGTGATTACAATTAAAGACAACGGGCAACTTGCCGCCAAAGATAAAAACGGGCCCGTGACCAGTATCGGCCATCGCGAATTGGAAGCCTTGCCGACTATTTCCCGTTCGGCAGAGGATTTTTATCGTTTGGAACCTTCCGCCAGTGGAAATTCTTTTGGTGGAAGAAATGATCAATACAATAACTTCTCATTAAACGGAACGGTTTTTAACAATCCGTTCGGGCTGGATGCCGCCACTCCGGGAGGACAGTCAAATGCGCAACCCATTTCATTGGACGCCATTGACCAAATTCAAGTTTCTACCGCGCCCTATGATGTGACTCAATCGGGTTTTACAGGTGCAGCCGTAAATGCCGTGACAAAATCCGGAACAAATACATTCCACGGAACCGTTTTCGGTTTTTATCGTAATCAGGATATGACCGGAAAAGTAAATATGGGAAATACTACCCTCACTCCAGATTTGAAACAATTGCAAGCCGGTTTCAGTCTCGGAGGTCCCATCATTAAAAACAAACTCTTTTTCTTTGTCAATGCAGAGGTGGACGACAGAACGGATTTAGGATCCTATTATATCGCCAAAGCACCGGGAAGAACAGGAGACAATGTTTCCCGTGTAGAAAAAGCCGACCTCGATGAGGTTTCCGCTTTGCTAAAAAGTGTAGGATATGAAACAGGTCCTTATGAAGACTACCTTCACGATACCTATTCACAAAAAGGCATCATCAAAATCGACTGGAATGCCTTGGATAATTTAAGACTTTCTTTTATTTACAACCGTTTGAATGCATACAGGGATCTCAATGCCCATCCCGATGCCATTATGCACCGTGGCCCCGACAAAACGGTATTGCAATTCTATAATTCGGGCTACCGTATCAACAATAATATCGATTCCTATTTAATGGAAGCCAACTGGAATTCCAAAGACGGAGCTTTTTCCAATAAATTCCGTGCCGGATATACTTATTTTGACGATTACCGCGATCCAAAATCCACTCCCGCTCCGGTAATTAATATTTTTAAAGACGGACAACCTTATATTATTGCAGGACATGAACCTTTCTCGATACACAACAGTTTAACCCAAAAAGTATATCAAGCTTCGGATATCTTGACATATAATATGAATAATCATACTTTTACTACCGGTTTTAATTTTGAAAAATTCCAATTTGTAAATTCTTTCAATTTATTCGGATATGGTTTTGATTTATTCGGATCTTATACCATGCAAGAATTCCGGGATGCGATAGCAGATGGAACAATTGCCAATAAAATAGCCGCTGCCGAAGCCGCCGATGCTGCCGGTAATTGGAATATTACAAAATTGGATGTAGGACAATTAGGCTTCTTTTTCCAAGATGAGATCCAAGTAAACGATTATTTCAAATTTGCCTTAGGTTTACGAGTGGATAAGCCCATGTATTTTGACACCGATAAATACATAGAAGAAAAAATTGCCGAAGCAGGTAGTGATTATATTATGGAAGACCTTACATGGTATGATGAAAACGGGAATCCCATTCATTACAGTGCACGTAACCTCCCTTCTACTAAACTCTTGTGGTCACCCCGTTTTTCATTTAACTGGGATATCAGCAAAAAAGAAACCTTTATATTACGAGGAGGTTCGGGAATATTTACCGGAAGACTTCCCTTTGTATGGATTGGAAATCATGTAGCAAATGTAGGACGTTGGTATATGACTCCTGTTTCTCCCGATTTTAAATTCCCCCAAGTATGGAGAACCAGTATCGGAGTGGATAATAAATTGAAAAACGGTTTAAGTATGAGTATTGACATTGCCTATACCAAAGACATCAATGCCATGATGGTACGTGATTACGGTTTAAAACCTCCTACAGGCACGTTAAACAGTACAATAGATACTCGCCCCACATATACTTATGGAGACCATGTTACCATGCAGGATGGTGGTTTTGCTGGTATTCCCGCTGATTTATATACTTTTACCAATACCGATATCGGAGATTCATTTAACTTTACTTTAAAATTGAATAAAAACTTTAAAAATGATCTTCGTACCAGCTTGGCTTATAACTTTATGCTGGCAAACGATGCCAATTCCATTGAAGCGGAAATTACAGGAGATGCATTTATGAGAAATCCTGCTCTTGGAAATGTCAATAAAGCGGTTGCCGCTCCTTCCATGTATGGTGACAAACACCGTATCGTTGGATTTACTAGCAAAACATGGAGATACGGCACCGATAAAAAATGGAATACCACCGTGGCAGCCGTATACGAATGGGCACAAGGAGGAAGATTCTCCTATACTTATTCCGGAGATATCAACGGAGACGGCTCCGGACTTAATGACTTAATTTATATCCCTACTCAATCGGAATTGGGAGATATGTATTTCTCGGGAACTCCCGCCGAACAGCAAGTGCAACGGGATGCTTTTGAAAGTTATATTAATCAAGATGATTATTTAAGTACCCATCGAGGAGAATATATGGAACGTTATGCCATATTAAGTCCGTGGAGAAGTAAGGTAGATTTAAAAATAAGTCAAACTTACCGATTGAAAGGCTCTCAAAAAATCCAATTTAATTTGAATATCCTAAATCTCGGTAACTTATTAAACAGTGACTGGGGAGTAGTTCAATTACCTACTAACAAACAACCCATTAGCGTGTCGTTTGATGATGTAAATAATGACGGTAATCCTGACCCTGTATATACTTTTGATCCCGAATTAAAAAGTACTTTCTATAATGATTATAGTATGAGATCCCGTTGGCAAATGCAAGTCGGATTGAGATATATTTTCTAACTCCGCTTTCATTTTGTTCTTATTAAAAATGCCCGGCTTTGCCGGGCATTTTTAATTTCTTATTTCTTCAATTGTTTTTTTATTTCCCGACCGTATTTTAATTTTTTTACACTGTCATTTAGTACTTTATAAATCGTATCCAATGCTTTTTTATTATTACAAAAATTAGTATAACCTACATAACCGGCCACCGGTAAATCTTTATTAGTGAAAATAAAATTGAGTTTGTACAATTGTTTCTTCTTTTGAATCCGGCGAGTAGCCTGTTCCAAACTATCCATCAACTTTTGATTCTTGCTTTTACTTGCATTAAAACGGGCTTGAAATAAATCGAGTTCTTTATCATTGAACTTTTTCATCATTTCATTATATTCATTTAATTTCTCCTGGTTTTCACCTCCCATCACAACCGGATTGACACCGAAAGTTTCCAAAAAAGTATAGACTTTAATCGTATCACCGGGAGCAGCAAAAAAAAGTATTTTTCCGTCGGGCACTTGGGGTAACTCCAATAATAATTCTTGGGGTTCATCTATGTGTGTTTCAATCAAAAAATCTTCATTTCCATCAATTTTTACAGAGTCAATGGAAACTATGGAATCTTTGTCCAATTTCTTCAATACCAAGGTTCCCAGGCGTAAACCTTTAACCTTTCCTTCTACGGTCAAATTATTACTTATGGTATTTTTTTTATTCGTACAGGCATGTATCGAGAATAATGCAATCAAACTTATGGCGAGTAATCTTTTCATAATCATTTGTTTTTTTAAAATTCAAACATAAAAAAACTTCCGGATTTCTCCGGAAGTTTGGAGTAAATAATCAAAAAATTATTTATTGTTATTTCTCAAATAATTCAACGCGCTTCCCGCTTTAAACCATTCGATTTGTTGTTCGTTATAGGTATGATTGGCTTTGATTAAATCAATGGATTTATCCGGATGTTCAATTTCAATCATCAAGGGTTTACCGGGAGCAAATTCGTTGAGGTCTACAAAGTTGAAACGATCGTCCTCTTGGATTTTGTCATAATCGTTTTCATCGGCAAAAGTAAGAGCCAGCATTCCTTGTTTTTTAAGGTTTGTTTCATGAATACGGGCAAAAGATTTCACCAATACGGCAATGACTCCCAAATGTCTGGGCTCCATTGCAGCATGTTCTCTTGAAGAACCCTCTCCGTAATTATGATCTCCGACAATCACACTTTGTAATTTGGCTTCTTTCAAATCACGAGCCACTTTACTCACGGGTTCGTATTCACCGGTAATCGGATTTTTGGTCTCTCCTACCTTACCGGTAAAAGCGTTTACACCGCCTGACAATAAGTTATTTGAAATATTATCCAAATGCCCTCTGTAACGTAACCAAGGTCCGGCAGGAGAAATATGGTCGGTAGTACATTTTCCCATTACTTTAATCAATAGAGGAGCATCATAGATATTGTCCCCGTTCCAAGCGGGGAAAGGAGTCAATAATTGCAATCTTTCGGATTTAGGATCGACTACTATTTCGATATCCGAACCGTCTTCAACGGGAGGAATATAACCGGGATCATCGGTTTCAAATCCTTGGGGAGGTAATTCCCAACCGGTAGGATCTTCAAATTTGAATCCGTCTATATCATCCTTCTCGGGATCAAAATCCAAACGTCCGGAGATTGCCGCAGCCATTACCATTTCGGGTGAAGCTACAAAAGCATGTGTATTGGGATTGCCGTCGGCGCGTTTGGCAAAGTTACGGTTAAAGGAATGTACAATGGTATTTTTGGGATTTCCTTCGATATCATCCCGTTTCCATTGTCCGATACAAGGGCCGCAAGCATTGGTAAAAATAGTGGCGCCAAGATCTTCAAATACTTTTAATATCCCGTCTCTTTCGGCCGTATAACGCACTTGTTCAGAACCGGGGTTAATCCCGATTTGGGCTTTGGGCTTAATACCTTTTTCCAAGGCTTGACGGGCAACCGATGCCGCTCTGGATAAATCTTCATAAGAGGAGTTGGTACAAGAACCGATCAATCCCCACTCTACTTTTAAGGGCCAGTCGTTTTCACGAGCCACTTCTTTCATTTTAGATACGGGGGTATCTCTATCCGGCGTAAAAGGACCGTTTAAATAGGGTTCTAATTCGCTGAGGTTGATTTCGATTACTTGGTCATAATATTTCTCGGGATTTTCATATACTTCGGGATCGGAACGCAAGTATTCTTTGATTTCGTTTGCTGCATCGGCCACATCATCCCTTCCGGTAGCTCTCAGATAACGCTCCATCGCTTCATCGTAAGGGAAATTGGAATTGGTCGCTCCCACTTCGGCTCCCATATTACAAATGGTTCCTTTACCGGTAGCGGATAAGGATTCGGCTCCTTCTCCAAAATATTCAATAATCGCTCCGGTTCCTCCTTTTACGGTCAATAGTCCGGCAACTTTTAAAATAATATCTTTGGGAGCTGCCCAACCGCTCAATTTTCCGGTGAGTTTTACTCCGATCAATTTAGGCCATTTCAATTCCCAAGGCATTCCCGCCATTACATCCACTGCATCGGCTCCTCCTACTCCAACGGCTACCATTCCCAATCCGCCGGCATTCACCGTATGCGAATCGGTACCGATCATTAGACCGCCGGGAAAGGCATAATTTTCCAATACTACCTGGTGGATAATACCCGCTCCGGGTTTCCAAAATCCGATTCCGTATTTTTTTGAAACGGATTCCAAAAAGTTATACACTTCGTTATTTTTATTGATTGCTTCTTGCAAGTCTTTGCTCACTCCCATATGGGCTTGAATCAAGTGGTCCAAGTGTACGGTACTGGGAACAGCCACTTTTTCTTTTCCCGCTTGCATAAATTGCAAAAGGGCCATTTGTGCCGTTGCATCTTGCATGGCTACACGGTCCACTTTAAATTCTACATAGTCCTGAGCTCTTTTAAATTCTTTGGTCGGGGCCCCTTCCCAAAGGTGAGAATACAAGATTTTTTCTGAAAAAGTCATGGGACGTCCCAATACTTTTTTTGCTTGTTCTACGCGTTCGGGAATGGTCTTATAGACCCCTTTAATCATATCTATATCAAATGCCATAATACGTGTTTTTTAATGTGTAACAAAAATATAATAATTTTTGGAACAGTATATGGCTTTACTCATAAAATTCTTTTATATAGTATCATTCTAAATAATAGTCGGGGTTGGGATGAAAGTGTACATGTTTCATCGTGTAATGGTGGAATTGTTGAATCGCATCAATGAGGTGGCTGAGTGATGGACGAGGAACGAGGAAATCGTATCGAAGCCACCGGGATGGAAATTGTTGAACTGTGGAACCGTGTAATCGTGGAATTGTTGAATCGCATCAATGAGGTGGCTGAGTGATGGACGAGGAACGAGGAAATCGTATCGAAGCCACCGGGATGGAAATTGTTGAACTGTGGAACCGTGGAATCGTGGAACTGTGGAACCGCTTCAATGAGGTGTCTGAGTGTCCCGAACTCGCTTCGGGATGTATCGAAGCCACCGGAATGGGAAGTTGTTTAATTGTGGAATCGTGTAATCGTGTAATCGTGGAACTGTGGAACCGCTTCAATGAGGTGTCTGAGTGTCCCGAACTCGCTTCGGGATGTATCGAAGCCACCGGAATGGGAAGTTGTTTAATTGTGGAATCGTGTAATCGTGTAATCGTGGAACTGTGGAATTGTTGAATCGCATCAATGAGGTGGCTGAGTGATGGACAAGGAACGAAGCATGATTAACCGCCTCCATCCCGACGGAGTGCAGCGACGAGGGATCTCTCTATTAAATAAAATCTAAGTTTTATCAATTAAATTTTTATTTTTTTACTTTTTTTCATCGTCAAAAAAAGTAACAAAAAAGACTAGCCTGATGAGAGTTTTGCTAAATTTATCTTATTTCTCCGCTAAACTATCTGAACTTGCTCTTCACTATCGTTTCGAGCAACAGATAGTTTTACGCTCCTAAACAAGTAAATTTCACGCAAAACTCTCATAGGGCAGTGGGGACTAACATATTAATTGGCTTATGGGAACGAAATGTCATCCTATGTTTGTAAAACAAAAAAAATTGTAATTTAAAGAGATGTTTAATAAAGAAAGGTAAAGGGAAAAAGAATAAGGCTGATGTTTGTCATTTGTCTATACAGACCGATCG
>JAMOVT010000112.1 GCA_027061855.1 Flavobacteriales bacterium | reverse complement strand
AATGAAATCTGAGTTTTATCAATTAAATTTTTATTTTTTTACTTTTTTTCATCGTCAAAAAAAGTAACAAAAAAGACTAGCCTGATGAGAGTTTTGCTAAATTTATCTTATTTCTCCGCTAAACTATTTGCACTTGCTCTTCACTATCGTTTCAAGCAACAGATAGTTTTACGCTCCTCAATAAGTAAATTTTACACAAAATTCTCATAGGGCGATGGGGGACTAACAAATTGATTTAATAAATATTAATTGGCGTATGGAAACGATTTGTCATCCCGACAGAGCGCAGTGACGAGGGATCTCTGGTTTGTTGCAATAGCCGTGTCTAGTTTTCGATACTATTTTTTCTCATACCTTCGAAAAAATCACTCAAACTGACACTCTTTTCGGTTTTCCAATTCCCGTCTTTTATCCATGTCTGCTTCTCGATACATTTTGCTCTTTGCTCTATGATCTTTTTTGGAAAATTAGTTTATATATGTAAATTACAGGCTGCGCGATTTTATCATGCAGCCTGTAAAAAATTAATGATTTGTGATAATCTATAAACGATTATTTTTAATTAAGTCAAGAATGATCATATTTGCCTTTTCCAAAACAGGCTGTGTTCTAAAAATAGTGGAATAAGGTTCATTTCCTTTATTCATTCTTTTTTTGTAAGGTATTTCTTTATAGGGGAAATACATATGATAATCAAATGTATTTACTTTTGCAACAGCTACATTTTTGGTATTTAGAATAACTATATTTTGAGGTTTCATTTTTGTGTTACCGCGAGGGTATTCAACTAATAGATATCCAATTAAAGTTTTTCTTAAATAAAAACCTGTTTTGGGGTCTTTTTTTCCTTGATAAATGGCATATTTTTGAGTTGTGACAGTTTTTTCGTTCAAAAAAGAAAAACCATCATTTGTTTCTATATATTTAAAAAAGATAGGGTCTGATTTAACCCGGTTTATTATGTAATATCCATCTTTTATTTTTTCTTTTTCTTTTTCTAATTCCTGCTTGACTTTCACTGGAATGGAATCTGCCATATCTATATTGATTTCTATTCCGTCCATATTGGCTCCATTCTGATCAAATAAAACGTTATCATAAAGATATTTTACAATTTTTTTCTTTCCCAAATAAAAATTATTATCGTTTATGGCCGCTTCTTTTTGGGTAGGTATATATTTTACAGTGTAATATGTATAAAGTTTGTCTTTATGATATAATGGCGAAGTCATAAATTTCATTCCCACATCAAAAACATGTTGATTGTTCTTGTCATAAATTTCATAGAGATTGAATTTGCGGGTTGCCAAGCTATCTTCCACTTTTCGTTTTTTTATTTTTCCCACTTCTTCTTTATCAATATAAATAATATCTTTTTTTACTTTGATTTTTTGCGCTTGCGTACTGATAAAAACAAAACTTATAAATAATAAAAATAAATTTTTCATAGTATTAATTGTTTTTTATGGGTTTGAAAGAAATTATTGGTTCATATAGTTCGTGTTGATCTTTTCCTTTTTCAATATAAGGAGTCAATATTTTTTGGTTATACTTAAAAATAATGGGAGGTTTATTATCCATAAATATTCCTGATTGCACATTGGCTTTATGATCATGTAAAGCGCTATTATGCGGATAAACTATCGGTTCCACATAATTTTGTGAATCACCGTCTCCTATTTGAATCAATTTTGTTTTCGTATCGGGAATAATTCTTTGGATATAAATATCGTTAAATCCATATTTTCTGTATTTCTTTTTACGTTTGTTTTCCGGAATAGAAGCTCTCATTTTTCCAATTTTGACTTCTCTGTTTAATTTAGGTCCTCTTTTGTCCATTATATAGTATCCGGGACCGCTGAGTTTTATATAGTAAACAAATGTTGGATGGAGTTCATGGATTTTATAGGGTTTGAAATTTTTCAATACTTTTTGATTGGATTCCAAGCTCTGGAAAGCATATTCATGCCCCCCCGGAGAGGAAAACAAACCGGTATATTTTCCCAGTTTATCATAAGTTTCGTGGGCCTTATCCAATTGATCTGTTAGTATGTAGGCCGTAGTCAAATTGGTATAAAGCGTGCGATATTTAAATTTGTCTTTCATTTTACCGAAATCTGCATCCAATTCCTTTGTCCATAAATCTATGGCTTTTTGGATAAATTCCTTATTAGAAGGTTGAAGGCTTATTTTGCTTATGTATAGACGATTTTTTCTGTCAAAATCGGCGGGATGTCCTTTTTTTACTTTTTTAAGTTGGGCAAAGGGTAATTTTAAATTGGCTTTTCCGGAAAAAATATGGCCGTATTTATATAAAAAATTTTGCACCATTTGATTTACCAGCCGCGCTTTGGTAACGCTTTTTTCATTTTTGTTTTTCATGGGATATTTTACAGCATCATAATCCTGTGTCTTGGAAGAGGTATTTTGGGCATATTCCAGGATAACTTCATTGTCTTTATTAAGAAATAGGATATTCAAAAATCCTTCCAATGAAATATATTTTCTCACTTTACCCGGTTGTTTAGGAACGGGTTGAGTGGTAATTTTGGGATTCCCTCCTACAAATCCGGCAGCAATCCTCAGATCCGGATTTTCATCGACTTTTGTCAAGCCGGTAATGCTGATCTCTCCGGCTGCTTGAGTCAAACTCGGATAATTTTCATTAGGCGTAAATGGCCAATGATAATTATCATTTTGAAGTTCGTAGGAAAAGGTTTTAATGCCTTTAAATTTTTCGGGTTGGGGAGTTTCCTTGGTAATGGTTTTGTAAATGTACTTGGTTTTTTGTGAAAAAGCAGATAAAAAAACCATAAAAAAAAGAAGTGGGGCTAATTTTTTTTTCATGTTATTTGTTTTAAAAATTTAACAAATATACCATTTTTTTGTGTTTTTTTGATAAATTTACATTCCGAAAAAAAATGATATTATGAAAAAAATAGCACTTCTTTTAAGTTTTTTTATTGGCTTTTCTTCTATGGCACAGGTTAATCATAAGAAAATAAATAAGTTAAGAAAAAAGTACTATACTCAAAAATTCCGTAACGGATATGCCGTTATTCAACATAACAGAAAAAGGCTTTATGGCTTGATAAATAAGGAGGGTGAAGTTACCATTAAACCTCAATATCTTTTTCTTAAAGGAGTTTCAAAATGCAACAGTTTATTGGCATCCAATCAGCCCCTTTATGGTCCTGACGACGGGGGTGGAAGATTTGTCAAAGGTTTTAAAGACATACTTTTGATAAATCCGGAGAATAAATTGATCAAGAATTTGGGAGAAATCAAAATTATCCATGTTCAGGGCCGGGATAAAACGGGTGATTTTAAAAATATTTTCAATTTTGTAAATTCATCTGGACAAATGGGGCTGATAGATGATTGCGGACGTATTTTGGTTCCCGCTCAATATTTGCATATCAACAGATTTAATGAAAAAGGCCAAGCGGTTGTTTTTAAAAAGAACAGTATTCAAGTGATAAATTCAAGAGGAGAAAAACTGCTTCCGGAACCTCTTCCCTATGAAGTAAATCCGATGGATTTTATCAGTATTCCTACCCCCGGAGAAGTAACCCGCCTTTATGTAATAGATAATAAGATTTTATCGGTAAATAAAGGACGGTACGGAATTGTGGATATCAAAAACAACAGACTTATGGTGCCTTACGAATATGAAAAAATATCCCCTTTGTTGACTATTCATCAAAATGATACCATTGGCTACCGGGCAAAGAAAAACGGAAAAGAAACCTTTTTGGATATTCATACCGGCAAAGAAAAGCTCCCTTTGATATTTACTTTTATTAAAAATTGGGGAATTGAAGGAGATAAGCGATATGTTACGGGTTGGTTAAAAGACTCAAGCGGAAAGGAAAAATTAAATGTATATGATTTAAAAAAGAAAAAAATGCTTTTCCCACGGGATTTTTCCATTGATGAGGCCAAATTTATGAATAATGATAATTGGATTATTCGTTTTACTTCTGAAAATTATCCAATTCAAAATTCAAATAATTTGGAAAAAAATTTAGGAATTTACAATACAAAAGAAGGCCGGTTTGTTTTAAAGCCCGGGATTTCTGGAAAATTTGATCTTTCAAAAATAAATAATCGTTTTGCAGTCTTTTATGATAAAAAAAACCGAAAAGGCGGAATATTTGATGCTCATAAACAGCAATCTTTTACAATGTTTGATTACAAACCCGAAATAAAAAGCATTCAAGGCGGGGAATTTTACAGACTGACTTTCAGAATCACTAAAAGACTTCCCAAAGGGTATATTTCCACCACTTTTTTATATTCTTATTATTCCAAAGATTTCAAACCGTTAATGGAAAATATAAAAGAAAAAGCTTCTTTTCATTATGAGAACCACAAATTGTTCCTTTACCCTGATATTTACCGGGAAAAAATTTTAAAAGTTTATAATATAGACGGTGAACTGATCCAGGAAAAATTGATAAGATAAACCTGAGATGACCAAGAGGGCACCAAAAAATAGTATCATAGTCATCTAGACACATCCCGAATCACTTCCCGCTGCGGCAAAAATACCAACCAAAGGCTGGGACTGGCCTGATGACACTTTTGTTGATTTTATTTGAGATTTCTCACCCCGCAAAAGCGGGATTCGAAAAGACATTCTTATTTATAATAAAAAGTAAAGTTAGGGAACGAAATGTCATCC
>JAMOVT010000111.1 GCA_027061855.1 Flavobacteriales bacterium | reverse complement strand
TAAAATATTTAAAAACAAATGGCGTGTCCTCATGAAAAAATGTTTAATTGATGCTGTTTAGCACTTTATTGATTTTATAATATTGAACAATCCCGATGAGAATGCTCAATAATCCCAACCCGAAAAAAACATACATCCAGTTATACATCCCTTTGAGCGCTTCGAGTTTATAAATACTCAACCCGAAAACGATCAAGTATAAACCGGTGCGGATATACATTAATAAAGTGCGTTGATTGGCCAATTTGTTTCTGTCAATTGCCAAATATTCGAGTAAGCTTAATTTTCCAGATTTTAAAATTTTCAGTTCGGTTTCGGGTATTTTCATAGAAAGTTATTTTTTAAAGATAAGATATACTGCTATTACTATGCATACAAATGCGGCAATATGATTCCAACGGATGCTTTCGTTTTTGAATACGAGAATAGTAAAAATACCGAAAACAATCAATGTAATCACTTCCTGAATAACTTTTAATTGGACCAAAGAAAAAGGACCTCCGTTACCTTCATATCCGATACGGTTGGCGGGAACCTGAAACATATATTCAAAAAGGGCGATTCCCCAGCTGATCAAAATAATGGAAATCAAGCCCAGTTTATTAAACCATTTCCATTCCGAGAATTTCAAATGTCCGTACCAGGCAAGAGTCATAAAAGTATTGGATAAAATCAACAGCAGGATGGTAAGTACAGCTCTCATGATGATGTTTTATTTGAGTTGAAAATATGAGTGAAAAATTATTCAAAGTTAACAATTTACGATTTATTTTTGCCTCTGTCAAGCAAAAGCTTTGTTAAAATTTCATAATTGCTTTCAAGTTTTGAATGCAAGCACCTTATTGGTTTGTCAATCTGCTTATAAATTCCTCATAATTGCGTATTTTTGCCATCTAAAAGTTATTGAATGAAGTTTGATTTAGTAAAAAAAGATGCCGACACCAAAGCCAGGGCGGGCACAATAGAATTGGCTCATGGAAAAGTGGAAACGCCTATTTTCATGCCGGTGGGAACCGTGGGGACGGTAAAATCGGTTCATCAACGGGAATTGAAAAACGATATAAACCCCGATATTATTCTGGGCAATACCTATCATTTGTACTTGCGTCCCGGAACGGATATTTTGGAACAAGCAGGCGGTTTGCACAAATTTATGGGTTGGGACCGCAATATTTTAACCGATAGCGGCGGATTTCAGGTATATTCTTTGTCGGACCGGAGAAAAATTACCGAAGAAGGAGTCAAATTCAAATCTCATATCGATGGTTCCTATCATTTCTTTTCGCCCGAAAGGGTAATGGAAATACAAAGAAGTATAGGAGCGGATATTATTATGGCTTTTGACGAATGCACCGATTATCCGGTGGAATATAAATATGCCAAATCCTCCATGGAAATGACGCACCGCTGGTTGGACCGTTGTATCGATCATTTGGACAAAGTTCCTCCCAAATACGGTTACGAACAAAGCCTTTTTCCCATTGTTCAAGGCAGCACTTTTAAAGATTTGCGTATTCAATCGGCCGAATATATCGCTTCAAAAAATGCCGACGGAAATGCCATTGGCGGTTTATCGGTAGGGGAACCTCACGAATTGATGTACGAGATGACAGAATTGGTCTGCGATATCCTTCCCGAAGACAAACCCCGTTATTTGATGGGTGTGGGAACTCCGGTAAATATTTTGGAAAACATTGCCTTGGGAGTCGATATGTTTGATTGTGTGATGCCTACCCGGAATGCCCGTAACGGAATGTTGTTTACCTCGGAAGGAACCATCAATATCAAAAATGCCAAATGGAAAAACGATTTCAGTCCCATAGACCCCATGGGAATTACTTTTGTCGATACCGATTATTCAAAGGCCTATTTGAGACATCTTTTTGCAGCCAATGAATTTTTGGGAAAACAAATTGCTTCCATACATAATTTGGGATTTTATTTATGGCTGGTAAGGGAAGCCCGTAAGCATATTATAGAAGGGGATTTTAAAAGATGGAAAAATACAATGGTGGCCAAAATGAATCGCCGTTTATAGAACTTCACATTATTTATCATTAATTACTGATTATGTTCAGCAAAGAAGAATCGGCCAGATTGCGAAAAGAATTTTGGACCAGCTACGGCAAATCTTTTCCGCGCAAATGGATGCTTTACAATACCAAAATCAAAGATTTGTCCTTGAAATTCCATGCCGACCGGAAAAAAGCGGCGGTGATGATCGATATCGAGATGAAAGACGATTTATTCCGGGAAGCCTATTTCGATAAATTTTTGGCCCTTAAAAGCCTTTTTCAAGAAGAAATTCCCGGTTTGATTTTCGAGCCGCAATACCGCTTGGAAAACGGGAAAATCATCAGCCGGGTTTATAAAGAACTTCCCGGAGTGAGCATCCATAATAAAAATACTTGGGGCGAAATTTATGCTTTTTTCAATGAGAATATGGATAAGCTGGAAAAGCTCTTTAAAGAATATGAAGATTTTATCAAAGACATTTGATTTTTTAGTGTCAAAAAGAAGCTTTTTTTAGTTATTTTTACAGCCTGATATACGACCGAATGGAAACAAATAAAAAACAACTGCATCGCAAGCCGCATTGGTTAAAAGTGAAACTTCCCACCGGAGATAATTTCAAAAAATTACGGGGGATTGTAGAAAAACACCAACTGCATACCATTTGCACCAGCGGACGTTGTCCCAATATGGGCGAATGCTGGGGAGACGGCACCGCTACTTTTATGATTTTGGGAAATATATGCACCCGCTCTTGCGGTTTTTGCAATGTGCTTACGGGAAAACCCCTTCCCGCCGATCTCGAAGAGCCGCATAAGGTGGCCGAATCCATCCGTTTAATGGGCGTAAAGCATGCGGTAATTACGTCTGTGGACAGGGATGATCTGCCCGATGGCGGTGCCGGAATCTGGGCCGAAACCATACGGAAAATAAGGGAATACAATCCGGGAATAACCATGGAAACTCTTATTCCAGATTTTCAAGGAAAAAAAGAACAATTGGATTTAATTATAAAAGAAGCTCCCGAGGTGGTTTCTCATAATTTGGAAACCGTGAGGCGACTCACCAGGCAAGTGAGAAAGCAGGCCAAATACGACCGCAGTTTGGAGGTGTTGAAATACTTGAAAGATCAAGGAATCAACCGCACGAAATCGGGGATCATGCTCGGATTGGGTGAAACCCGCGAAGAAGTAATTGAAACCATGAAGGATTTGCGTGCAGTGGGTGTAGATGTGATGACCATTGGCCAGTATCTTCAACCTACTCCCAAGCATCTACCCGTGGAGCGATATCCTACTCCCGAAGAATATAAAGAATACGAAACCATAGGGCTGGAAATGGGATTCCGTTTTGTAGAAAGCGGCCCGTTAGTGCGGTCTTCCTATCATGCGCATAAACATATTAAGTAACAAAAAGAGGCTGTCTCAAAAGGTGAAATTTTCTGTCATTTCGAACAAAGGTGAGAAATCTTTTACTTGAAAATCAGCAACTTAATGGTTAACCCTTTTTGTTCAATGTATTATAAAAGAGACTTTTGAGACAACCTCTGTTGTTAAAAGCATTTTTTATGGAATTATTCTTCACTCAATAAAGAACCCAGGTTATTGAGTTTTTGCCTGTAATCCTGCATGGAACGTTTGATAACTTCTTGTGCTTCTTCTTTGCCGTAAGTATGGGTGATTTCCACATTACTCGGATTGCCGGGCAAATCTTTATAAGTAAGGAAATAATGTTTCAAGCGATCGACTATCAATTGGGGCAATTCACTCACATCATTATATTGATCATAAACGGCATCGCCCGATAATACGGCGATGATTTTATCATCGGCTTCGTTTTTGTCAATCATTCTGAATCCGCCTATGGGTTTTGCTTCCATGATAATATCTCCGTGAACGATATCTTTTTCGGTAATCACACAAATATCCAAAGGATCGTGATCTCCTACAATATCTTTTCTGCCGGTTTTTTCATTGGCATAGTCGGCTACTTTTTTACCGCAATAGGTTTGTGGAATAAATCCGTACAAAGAAGGAACCACATTCGAATATTTTTGCGGGCGGTCGATACGCAGGTATCCGCTTTCTTTGTCCACTTCATATTTTACCGTGTCGGTAGGCACCATTTCAATGAAAGCAATCACTTGTTCGGGAGCGTTTTTTCCGATATTTATACCGTGCCAAGGATGTGATTTGTAGCGTAATCCCATGATTTTTCCTATGGGATCCATAATTCTGTTGATAGACATGTTTTTATTTTTTGCAAAAATAAGCATTTAATCCGTAAGCCGCCGGATTGAAAAGGATAAAAATCAAAAAAAGTTTGTTGTATATCCTTGTTAATCAAAATAAATGTATTATTTTTGCAGCTCGAACATACATAATAATCATTAAAAACAATATTGGCATGTATTTAACACCAGAAATTAAAAAAGAGATTTTCGCAAAATACGGAAAATCAGAGAATGACACAGGATCCCCCGAGGGACAAATTGCTTTATTCACTTATAGAATCAAGCATTTGACCGAGCATTTGAAAAAAAACAAACACGACTACAGCACGGAAAAAGCTTTGGTTAAATTGGTAGGAAAGAGACGTAGTCTTTTGAACTATTTGAAAAACAACGATATTGAAAGATACCGTAACATCATTAAAGAATTAGGATTAAGAAAATAATTCTTTTTAAAGCTGCCCGAAATCTTACAATATCTTTTCATTAAAAAATGATGAAGGGATATTTTATAGAAAAGACGGCAGCTTTTTTCATTAAAAAATAGCTTTACAGAAAGCATAAAAACTTAGATTATGAATAAACCACAACCCATAACAGAAACAATTACCCTGAATGATGGAAGAACCATCACCTTGGAAACAGGAAAACTTGCCAAACAAGCCGATGGTTCCGTAGTGGTAAGAATGGGAGACACCATGTTATTGGCAACTGCCGTTGCTTCGCGTGATGTCAATCCCGATATCGATTTTTTGCCTTTAACGGTAGATTATCGTGAGAAATTTTCTTCCGCCGGAAAATTCCCCGGAGGATTTTTTAAACGCGAAGGAAGACCTTCCACCGAAGAAATTTTGGTAATGAGATTGGTCGATCGTGTATTGCGACCTTTATTTCCAAAAGATTATCACGCCGAAACACAAGTGATGATTCAATTGATGTCTTTTGACGAAAATGTACAAGCCGATTCTTTGGCAGGTTTGGCTGCCGCCGCCGCTTTGGCCGTTTCGGATATTCCTTTTGAAGGACCTATCTCCGAAGTGAGAGTGGCCAAAATAGACGGGGAATTGAAAATCAACCCTAGCTTAAAAGAAATGGAAAATGCCACCATCGATTTAATGGTGGGAGGAACCGAAGATTCCGTTACCATGGTGGAAGGACAGATGGAAGAAGTGCAGGAAGAAGAAATGATCGAAGCCATTGAATTTGCCCATCAAGCCATTAAAAACCAAATTGAAGGCATCAAAAAACTGGCTTCAAAAATCGAAAAAGCCAAAGTAAAAAGAGAGTACGAACATGCCGAGGAAGATGAAGAATTATATAAACAGATAGAAGAAAAAGTTTATCCTCAAATCTATGCGATTGCCAAAGAAGGATTGAGCAAGCAAGAACGTTCCGAAAAATTCGGACAGGTAAAAGAAGAATTGAAGGAGTCCTTCTCCGAGGAAGAATTGGAAGAAAAAGGAAAACTGATTTCTTCCTATTTTGATAAAGTAAAGAAAAAAGCGGTGCGTGAATTGATGCTCAACGAAGGCATCCGTTTGGACGGTCGTTCCACTACCGAAATTCGTCCTATCTGGACAGAGGTAGATTATTTGCCCTCGGTGCACGGATCGGCTATTTTTACCCGTGGAGAAACCCAAGCATTGGCGACGGTTACTCTTGGAACTTCGCGCGATATCAACATTATTGACGGAGCCACCATGCAAGGAGAGGAGCGTTTCTATTTGCATTATAATTTTCCTCCTTTTTCTACCGGAGAAGCCCGTCCGTTACGTGGAACTTCCCGTCGTGAAATAGGACACGGGCATTTGGCACAACGCGCTTTGGAACCCGTAGTTCCCGAAGACACTCCTTATACCATCCGTGTGGTTTCCGAAATTTTGGAATCAAACGGATCTTCTTCCATGGCCACCGTTTGTGCGGGATCCATGGCCTTGATGGATGCGGGAATCCAAATCAAAAAACCCGTTTCGGGAATTGCCATGGGATTGATCTACGATGAAGAAACCGGAAAATATGTGGTTTTATCCGATATTTTGGGAGACGAAGACCATTTGGGAGATATGGATTTTAAAGTTACCGGAACCAAAGACGGTATCACCGCTTGCCAAATGGATATCAAAATCAAAGATTTGAAACGTGATATCCTTGAAAAAGCTCTTCATCAAGCAAAAGAAGGACGTTTGCATATTATGGGCGAAATGGAAAAAACCATCTCCGAACCTCGTCCGCAAGTGAAAGATTTTGTGCCTAAGATGGTTAAAATAGAAATCGACAAAGATTATATCGGAGCCGTTATCGGTAAAGGAGGAAAAGATATCCAACAATTGCAAGAAGATACCGATACCACTATCGTTATCGATGAAGTGGACGGAAAAGGAGTAATCGAAATCATGGGAACAGACATGGATAAAATCCAACAAGTATTGGACCGTATCGCCATCATTACTTTCGAACCCGAAGTGGGAGAAGTATATGAAGGAAAAGTAAAATCCATCAAAGATTTCGGTGCTTTTGTAGAAATTGCTCCCGGAATGGACGGATTGCTGCATATCTCCGAGATCGACTGGAAACGGGTCAATAAAGTGGAAGACGAACTCAAAGAAGGTGACGTGCTTAAAGTAAAATTGATAGGCAAAGATCCGCGAACAGGAAAATTGAAACTTTCCAGAAAGGTGCTATTGCCTCGTCCGCCCCGTGAAGACAAAAGAAACAAAGAAGAAAAAGAATAAGTCTTAGATACTTATCATTTATAACAGCCGGAAATAAAAACTCCGGCTTTTTTCATATCTTTGTTTTGCCGATTTAAAATGAAAAATTATTGACAATGAAGAATATCAAACAAATTATAAATTCAGATAAAATCAACCTCCCCGTCGAAGTGAAAGCATGGGTGAAAACTTTTAGAAACGACCGTTTTATTGCCGTAAACGACGGTTCCACCATAAAAAATTTACAATTGGTAATCGATCCCGAAAAATTTGATGAAAGTCTGCGGAAAAAAATCAATACCGGAGCGGCAATCCAGGCCAAAGGCGAATTGGTCGAAAGCTTGGGAAAAGGACAAAAAGTGGAAGTGTTGGTAGATGAATTGCAAATATTGGGAGAATCCGATCCCGAGAAATTTCCCATTCAGCCCAAAAGACACAGCTTGGAATTTCTTCGTGAAAAAGCCCATTTACGTCCCCGCACCACTTTGTTCGGAGCGATTATGCGTGTAAGGAATACTCTGGCTTTTGCCGTGCATCAATATTTTCAAGAAAGGGATTTTCTCTATGTAAACACGCCCATTATTACCAGTGCCGATGCCGAGGGAGCGGGAGAGATGTTTCAAGTAACTACTTTGGATCCCAAAAATCCGCCTCTTACCGAAGAAGGAGAAATCGATTATAAAAAAGATTTTTTTCATACCAAAACAAATTTGACCGTTTCCGGGCAATTGGAAGCCGAAACTTATGCCATGGCCTTGGGAAAAGTTTATACTTTCGGGCCTACTTTTCGTGCCGAAAACTCCAATACCACCAGGCATTTGGCCGAATTTTGGATGATAGAACCCGAAGTGGCTTTTATGGACCTGCACGGAGATATGGATTTGGCCGAAGATTTCTCGAAATATATCATTAAAGCCGTTTTGGATAAAAATCGTGAGGATCTCGAATTTCTCGAAATGCGTTTGAAAAACGAAGAAAAACAAAAACCTCAAAACCAACGAAGCGAACTTTCCTTGATTGAAAAACTGGAATTTGTATTGGATAATAACTTCAAAAGATTGAGTTATACCGAAGCCATTGAAATCCTGCAAAATTCCAAACCTTATAAGAAGAAAAAATTTAAATTTCCGGTGGAATGGGGAGTGGATTTACAAAGCGAGCACGAACGTTATCTCGTGGAAAAACACTTTAAAAGTCCGGTGATTATCTATGATTATCCCGCCAAAATAAAGGCTTTTTATATGCGCTTGAACGACGATGGGAAAACCGTGCGTGCCATGGATGTGCTTTTTCCCGGAATAGGGGAGATTATAGGCGGATCCCAACGGGAAGAACGCTTGGACGTATTGTTGAAAAAAATGCAAGAGTTGGGAATCGACCCCGAAGAACTGGACTGGTATATAGATACCCGCCGTTTCGGAACCGCCGTTCACAGTGGTTTCGGGCTTGGATTTGAACGTATGGTGCAATTTGTTACCGGAATGGGAAATATCAGGGATGTGATTCCCTATCCCCGTTTTCCGGGCAATGCCAATTTTTAAATATAAAATCATGAAAAAATTTCTCTTTTTTCTTTTGTTGGCCGGTTTAACGGCTTGTAAAAATTCCTATTATGCCTACCGTACTTATGATTATCCCAAACCGGTAGATACAAAAGATAAAGCTATCGATTATCAGGAAAAAAAAGTGTTTAAAGCGGGAGAAGTTTTTGCCAGTAACCAGTTTGATGCCGCGCGTTTAAATGATTTTAAAAAAGTAAACGATACTTTATATGAAGCCTTGATTTTGCCCGAAAATACCCCCGTAAATATGAGTCCGTGGTTTGCTTTCCGGATTTGGTCGGAGGAGCCGGACACCTTGTATATCCGCTTGAAATATGAACATGCAAAACATCGCTATATTCCCAAATACGGTAAAGACAAAAGACATTTGAAACCCATACCGCATTTCACCTACAATGCCGATTCCACAGCGGTGGTTTTTCCTTTTGTTACGGAGCGAACTCCACAATATATTTCCGCTCAGGAAATTATCTCCACTACCGATATCTATCAATGGATCGACAGTTTAAAGAAAAATGAATTTGTCTTGGAATCCAAATTTATAGGAGAGAGTGTTTTGGGAAGAAAAATCCCTTATTTCCGTTTGGGGAAAAAAGAAGCCAATGCCAAGAAAGTGGTGGTGTTAATGAGCCGGCAACATCCGCCGGAAATCAGCGGATTTAAAGCTTTACAATATTTTGTGGAAGAACTGCTGAAAAAAGATGCTTTAACCGAAGATTTTTTTGAGGAATACGAAGTCTGGGTTTTCCCTGTAATCAATCCGGACGGAGTGGATTTGGGACATTGGCGACACAATGCACATGGAATCGATCTCAACAGGGATTGGGCTTATTATCGCCAGCCGGAGATCAAACAAATAACGGAATTTATAAGAACCGAAGCCCGGCAAGGGAAAAAGAAAATTATTTTGGGAATAGATTTTCATTCCACTCAACACGATGTGTATTATGTGTTTGACGATAATATTAAAACCATAATCAGCCGTTTCCGGCACGATTGGACGGCGAGTATAGATCGCTTGGTTTATCCGCACAAAACGGAATACGCTCCTTTTCCTTTGTCCCAAGCCATATCAAAAAACTGGTTTTACAGTCAGTTTGGTGCCGAAGCCATTACTTATGAAATGGGAGATGAGGTTCCTTATGAAATCATACAAAAAAAATCCACCGCAGCGGCCGTAAGTATGATGGATTTGTTGCTTGATGTTTTTAAAAATAAATAAATGGACGTACTAAAAAAACACCAACGGAAAAAGAAAATCAGGGACAATCTCTATATCGCGGGATTTTATACCGTTTTGCTGTTTAGTTTTGCATTATTGGTAGTGGATATCAGCGATAAAAATACCATTTGCATTGCTTCTTTCTGTGCCGATTCAAAGGAGCAATGGCTTAAAGCGAGTTTTATCCTTTATTTGTATTTTTTAATGGGAGTGGTCGTGCTGATTCAAACCTATAAGCTCCTGGAAAAATTGGTTGCCAAAAAGAATCATTTGCTTTATTTCAAATATTTGCTTTTTTCTCTTCCTTTTGTTATTGCGCTGATAGTGTGGTTGGTAGGAGCCGATTCTTCCGATGCGCTGTTGCTTATCACTTTTACGGCCATACTCTCGGTTTTGGGTTTATTAATGATCGAATTCAGGAAAAAGAAATAGGAAAAAATCTTTTTCAAAATTTGCTAAAAAAAACATAAAAACCCCCTTTGTTTTTATAGTTTGATTAAATTTGTGAGCATTCAAAAATCAACTTTATTATGAATACGGAAATCAAATCTCATATTACCAAAGAG
Source organism: Flavobacteriales bacterium (assembly GCA_027061855.1). Taxonomy (GTDB): domain Bacteria; phylum Bacteroidota; class Bacteroidia; order Flavobacteriales; family Flavobacteriaceae; genus JALSPZ01. Next base: position 4,583 of record JAMOVT010000111.1, on the reverse strand, counting down.
CAAGCCATTGCGCTCGAAAATAAATACGGCGCCCATAATTACCATCCCCTTCCGGTTGTTTTAACACGCGGAAAAGGGGTTTATTTATGGGATGTGGACGGAAAAAAATATTATGATTTTCTTTCGGCCTATTCAGCCGTTAATCAAGGACACGGACATCCCAAAATTGTCAATGCGCTCAAAGAGCAAGCCGAACGTTTGGCATTGACATCAAGGGCATTCTACAACGATAAACTGGGTGAATACGAAAAATTTGCCACCGAATATTTCGGTTACGATAAATTGCTTCCCATGAATACGGGAGCCGAGGCGGTGGAAACCGCCATCAAATTGGCCCGCAAATGGGCCTACGAGGAAAAAGGCATTCCCGAAAATCAAGCGAATATTATTGTGGCCGAAGGAAACTTCCACGGAAGAACCACTACCATTATTTCTTTTTCAAACGATCCCGAAGCCCGGGATAATTTTGGGCCTTATACGCCCGGATTTACCAAAATCCCTTATAACGATTTGCAAGCCCTCGAAGAAGCCGTGAAAGCCAATCCCAATACAATAGGCTTTTTGGTTGAGCCCATTCAAGGAGAAGCCGGTGTAATGGTGCCGGATGAAGGTTATCTGAAAGGAGCCAAAGAAATTTGCGAGAAATACGGTTGTTTATTCATTGCCGACGAAGTGCAAACGGGAATCGCCCGAACGGGAAAATTATTGGCCGTGCAACATGAAAACGTACGCCCCGATATATTGATTTTGGGAAAAGCCTTGTCCGGCGGAGTATATCCCGTATCTGCGGTATTGGCAGACGATGAAATCATGCTGGCAATCAAACCCGGCCAGCACGGATCCACTTTCGGAGGAAATCCCATAGCCGCCAATGTGGCTATTGCCGCTTTGACCGTGGTTAAAGAAGAAAAACTCGCCGAAAATGCCGAGAAAATGGGAAAAATATTCCGTGAGGAGATGCAAAAAGTGGTGGATAGTTCAAAATTTGTAAAAAAAGTGCGTGGAAAAGGTTTGCTCAATGCCGTAATCATCGATGATACCGAAGATAGCGATACGGCTTGGAATATTTGCCTTAAATTGGCCGAAAACGGACTTTTGGCCAAACCCACACACGGAAATATCATCCGTTTTGCGCCTCCTTTGGTAATCAATGAAGAGCAAATGAACGAAGCGCTGGATATTATCAAGAAAAGCATTGCCGAATATGAGCAAGAAAACCTTTAAAAAACCCAGAAGAATTCAATTTCTATACTTCCTCCTGATCTTTATATCGGGAGGGAGTCTCTTCTTTATCAAAAACCGGCCCGACGACGAGCAAAATATCTGGGTAATGCTTTTTTTATTGCTGGTGCTCATGTACAGCTTGATGAAATCCACACAAAATTGGGCTTATGATAATCCCAAACCCGATCCCGAAGAAGAGGAAAAACAAAAGCCGGTTTATAAAAACAAAGATATCCCCAGTCTGGAAGAAATGATAAAGAATACCAAGAAAAAACAGGATTGATTCCCATGAAACCCGGGGATAAAGTAGAACATATCGATCAGAACATAAAAGGAATAGTCAAATCTGTCCATAATACAAATGTAAATATAGAAACCGAAGAAGGTTTCGAAATGAGTTTTCCCGTCCATAAATTGGTAAAAATAGGGGAGGACCTCGATAGAAAATTGCTCACGCAAAATATCATTCCGCATAAAAACTCCTTTCAAAAGAAAAGAGTCCCCAAAAAGGCGATTCCCGAGCTGGATTTACATCTTGAAAAACTGGGAGGCAAATATTCGCATCTTTCTCCCGGTAATATCCTTCAATTTCAAGTTGAGGAAGCCTTGCATTTTCTCCAAAAACACAAAAACAGCCATCACCGCGAAGTTATTCTCATACACGGCCACGGAAAAAATGTGCTTCGCAATGCTTTATTGCGTATGCTCCGTGAAAAAGGATATGAATTTTATGATGCTTCTTTTGCAAAATACGGCGGAGGAGCTTTGCGGGTGCGAGTAAAAAATAAAGGCTGAGTTAAAATCTTATATCCTTTCAAATCAGGGTTTTATCAAACGGAAGGGGATTTTGATACAATCATATTATCGAATGTATCGACAAAAAAATACATTTGATAAAATTAATTTTTATGAAAACAGCTTTACTTTTTGTATTTTTTTCCTGGAACATATTTTTATATGCCCAGCATAACAAACCCGTCAGCATAAGTTTGCTGGCAGGAACCACTACACCGACTGATACTTATGAAAACAGCAAAACCAGCTTTAATACCGGATTGAATTTTCATTTTCCGGTGGCAAAAAAAGCGGGAATACACCTTTCTGCCGACTACGGCAACTTTCAAGCTCCCGATCAATCCTCTTTTAATAAATACGGATTTTCCGTTGCTCCCACCTATAAAATCGGGACGGGAAAATGGGATGTCAAACTCTTTACGGGACTGGGATACGGCAAGATCGATTTGGATAACTATCTCGTTACCTATCCCAACACCGATTTGAGTGTGAATAAACTCGATGTGCTCCAACAATCCTTTTGGCAATGGAACACGGGTGTAAAAATTTCTTATCCCATAGGACAAAATTGGACCATCGCTTCCAATCTGCAATATTCCAAGGGATTAAACGATTCTTTTGTGTATGCAAGCCGGGACCTTTCTCCGGCGGTTGCAGGAGACCGTATAGATTATGAAATGGCGGCGGATATTCCTTTTCAAACCCAAAGTACGGCCCTTTCCAATATCAAATTTCAAGTGGGAATAGGTTACCAAATTTTTTCCAAATCCTCCAAATCCAGTTCTACTTCCTCCTCTTCCAAATTTCAGGAAAACGATCCACCCGGTGTAAATCCTACATTGGCACAGGATTGGAATTCGTCTCGAAGCAACAAGACTTCCAATACTGCCCGTGTAAGTAACCCCGATGATGAACCTTCGCAAGGAAATGAGAATCCTGCGCCGGCTTTGGCACAAGATTGGAACTCATCTCGAAGCAATAAAACTTCTAAGATAGCAAGAATAGCAAATCCGGAAGGGGAAGGAAATAATAATCCTGCCTATGCACCCATAGAAGATGAAAATCCCGGCGTTCCAGAGACCGCCGCGTTATGGGGTAAGAGAAAAGCCAAGAAAGAGTGTTTGGAAGCAGGGGGGACTTTTTGGGAAAAAGCCGACGGGTCTTATTTTTGTATGAAACATTTATCTATTTCCCGTATGGCAGGGGATAATGATGATCCGGGCGAGTTGGAATCCAAAAAACGTAAATGCTGGAAAGAAGGCGGAACCTGGGTGATCACGTCCGCGGGCGTTTCCTATTGTTGGCCTAATCCTAATAGAAGACAAACCGGTGATAGCACTAAACGTGGGCATACTCCTTTTCATAATAAATACAGGCCGCAATTTAAAGAAGGTGCTCCCACCGGCAATACAGCCACGGAAAATAGCAATGCCAAAAAGCAAGAAGAAAAAGAAAGAGCCAAAAAACATTGCCTTGCATCGGGAGATTATTTTGCCGAGAATCCCGACGGAACTTTTATCTGTTTGAAAACCTCCAAAAGTTCTTCCACATCCTCGTCCTCCAAAAGAAACGGCAGTGATTCTTCTCCGGAGATATTGGAGTCGAAAAAACGTAAATGCTGGAAATCGGGAGGAACTTGGGTAACTCCTCCGAATAGTCCTCCCTATTGTTGGCCCAATCCTAATAAATAAAATTATCTATAAGACTTTTTGCCATAAAAAATCCAAAAATCTATCAAAAATTAAAATCCGGTATTTATTTGCCGGATTTTTTATTGAGGAAATTTGATTTATCTTTTATTATATTTGCTTATTATGGGAAAGAGAGATATTTACATCAAAAACATGGTTTGCGATCGCTGCATTGCCAGTGTAAAAAATATTTTGACCGGATTGCAAATTCCCTTTGAAAATGTAGGGTTAGGGCATGTTATTGTTAAGTCGGAGGAAATCCCATACAATGAATTGGGCAAGCAATTAAAAGCAGAAGGATTTGAATTGGTTATCGATAAAAATCAAGAAATTGTTGAAAGAATTAAATCATTGATTATCAATCAAATTCATTATTCTGATGGTGAATTCAATCAGAATTTTTCACAATTCCTCGAAAATAAATTAAATACCGAATATTCCCGCTTATCCAAAATATTTTCTGAAACCGAAGGAATGACCATTGAAAAATATATTATCCTGCAAAAAATAGAAAAGGTTAAAGAATTGATAGTATACGGCGAAATGAATTTTTCTGAAATTGCTTATCAATTAGGATATAGCAGTTCAGCCTATCTGTCCAAACAATTTAAAGAAATTACCGGTCTGACCTTGTCGCAATACAAAAAAATGCCTGATAAACACCGGAATACATTGGATAGCATTTAAAAAGTTTTTTTATTTATTAAAGCCGGTGGCTTCGATACTATTTGTTCATTCTTCACAAATCACTCAGCCACCTGTAACACAGCAAAGTAAGGAAACTGAGTGCTGTCAAGCGTGCTTGACAGTGTATCGAAGTGTCCGGTGGCTTCGATACTATTTGTTCATTCTTCACAAATCACTCAGCCACCT
>JAMOVT010000110.1 GCA_027061855.1 Flavobacteriales bacterium | reverse complement strand
TCACTCAGCCACCTGTAACACAGCAAAGTAAGGAAACTGAGTGCTGTCAAGCGTGCTTGACAGTGTATCGAAGTGTCCGGTGGCTTCGATACTATTTGTTCATTCTTCACAAATCACTCAGCCACCTGTAACACAGCAAAGTAAGGAAACTGAGTGCTGTCAAGCGTGCTTGACAGTGTATCGAAGTGTCCGGTGGCTTCGATACTATTTGTTCATTCTTCACAAATCACTCAGCCACCTATTAGTAGGAACTGAGGTTACTGAGTGTTCCGAACTCGTTTCGGAATGTATCGAAGTAACCGGTTATATATTTAAAAAAAGCGCAAATATCGGGTAATTAAAAAATAAACCTATCCGATATTAAGAAAAAAAATTATATCTTTGTGGCATGTGGACTATTGATACCTCATATCGACCTAAACAAAACAAAACTTTCCAAAGATTATGGGAAAAAAGGGACATGCTCAATCGCTACCGTCCATTGCCGGCTATTGCCATGCAAAAAATTAAAGAAGCCTTGGCAGTAGAATGGACATATCATTCCAATAGTATTGAGGGAAATACAATCACGCTGCAAGAAACCTACGTAATTTTGCAGGACGGTATGACTGTAAAAGGCAAATCTCTTCGTGAACATTTTGAAATTAATAACCATCATAAAGCCTTGCAATATCTTTACCGTTTGGCTGATAAAAAACGCTCGGTGGATGCGGCTATACTTTTGGATATACACCGTTTTATGCTAAATAGTATCGAAGACTTATATGCAGGACGTTTCCGTAATGCGGGCGTACGGATTCAAGGGGCTAACTTTATCCCGCCTAATGCACGTAAAGTTCCTGATTTAATTGATGAATTGATATTATTTGTTCAGGACAATCCACTATCACTCAATACCATTGAATTAGCTACTGTTTTGCACCATAAATTGGTTTGGATAAATCCGTTTTTTGACGGTAACGGACGAACTGCCCGTTTGGTAATGAATTTGCTATTGCTAAATGATGGTTTTCCACCGGCCATTATTTTAAAAAATGACCGGCTCAAATATTATGATGCACTTAACCGAGCCAACCAAGGTGATTATGCCAAACTCATGCTTTTGATGGCACAAGCCATAGAACGTTCCTTAAATATTTATCTCAATGCCCTGCCCGGTAGTGATGATGATTATACCGAAATATCCGATATTGTTAAAGAACCGGATGTCCCGTATAGTCAAGAATATATCAGTTTACTAGCTCGGCAAGGAAAAATTGATGCCTACAAAGAGGGGCGCAATTGGCTAACCAGTAAAAAAGCCATACTTAATTATATCCATAATAGAGAACGCAAACGTCTTTTATAAGTAATTCATTTCGGTGGCTTTCCTGCATAAGCGGGATTTCCTTTGGTCGCGTTTTATTCATTCTTCAAAAATCACTCAGCCACTTATTAGTAGGAACTGAGGTTACTGAGTGAATTTTCTGACAGTGGGAAGAAAATTTGTATTTAAAACCGGTGGCTTCAATACTATTTGTTCATTCTTCCCAAATCACTCAGCCACCTATTAGTAGGAACTGAGGTTACTGAGTGAATTTTCTGACAGTAGGAAGAAAATTTGTATCTTAAACCGGTGGCTTCGATACTATTTGTTCATTCTTCACAAATCACTTAGCCACCTATTAGTAGGAACTGAGGTTACTGAGTGTTCCGAACTCGTTTCGGAATGTATCGAAGCAACCGGCCTCTTTTCTACCAAGATTATATAAATTTTCTTCAAAATTATATAAAGAATAAGGAGAGTTTGCAAGCTATCTTTGTATCATAAAACAAAACATATAGAAATGTTCAAACGTATCCTTTTCACGATTATCTACTTGTTGCAAGTGTGTTTGTCTATGCAGGCAAATACATCGCAACAAGTTTGTGATATGGATACTTGTACAATGGACTCTTGCAAAGAGATGCTGAAATTGGACATTTATACTACTATTAATGATACACATGTTTTTCATTGTCAATGCGGTTGTGAAACAAAACAGAGTAATACCGATCAACCTGAAATTGTTCTTAATACGCCTGTAAAACCGCAAATTGAAAAGAATATTACGCATTCCGGAAATTCTTTTGGAGCAATTTTACCTCAAAATCACTTCTTTCTACAAGATAATTTTTTTGAGAAAAACTTTTTTAGAACTCTTTCCAATCAAACATTCTTCAAAGATTTATACTTGATATACGGTGTACTTATAATTTGATTTAGATTTTAATCATCATTCTTTATTATAAAAGCTTTTTTAGGCTTTTAGTATTCACTTATTATCCAATTTAAATTTATATCGATTATGTTAAATAACATCATCAAGTTTCTTATACAAAACAAACTTATTTCATTTCTTATTCTTGCCTTTCTCTTGGGATGGGGTATTTCGGTCGCTCCTTTTGACTGGGATACGGGAGTTTTACCACGCAATCGTGTATCGGTTGATGCCATTCCCGATATTGGAGAGAATCAGCAAATTGTTTTCACCAAATGGTCAGGGCAATCCCCTCAAGATATTGAAGATCAAATCAGTTATCCTTTAACCACTGCTTTACTGGGTATTCCGGGTGTAAAAACCATTCGTAGTTCTTCGATGTTCGGTTTTTCGTCCATTTATATCATTTTTGATGAAAAGGTGGATTTTTATTGGAGTCGCAGCCGGATTTTGGAAAAACTCAATTCTTTACCCAAAGGCACTTTACCTGAAGGTGTGCAACCTGCCTTGGGACCGGATGCCACCGGACTGGGACAAATTTTTTGGTACACAATAGAAGGACGTGATGAGAACGGACAACCTACCGGTGGCTGGGGATTGGACGAATTGCGGAGCATCCAGGATTATTTTGTGCGTTATGCTTTATCAGCGGCCGGTGGTGTTTCGGAAGTGGCATCGATTGGTGGTTTTGTCAAAGAATATCAGATTCAACTCAATCCGGATAAACTCAAAGAATATGGTATCTCATTGGAACAAGTAGCCAATGCAGTGCGTAAAACCAATCAAGAAACAGGGGCAAAAACCATTGAAATCAATCGTGCAGAGTATTTTGTGCGTAGTTTGGGCTATGTAAAATCCTTAGAAGACCTGGAAAAAACAGTATTAGTGGAAAAAAATAATATTCCGGTATATCTCAAAGATGTGGCTTATGTGACTTATGGCCCTGCCGAAAGACGGGGTATTTTGGATAAAGAAGGAGTTGAAGCTGTGGGAGGTGTGGTAGTTGCCCGCTATGGGGCTAATCCGATGGAAGTAATTGAAAATGTGAAACAAAAAATCGCAGAAGTCAATAAGGGCTTACCAGGAAAAAAATTATCGGACGGTCGTACGAGCAAACTGCAAATTGTCCCCTTTTATGACCGTACCCGGCTTATTCAAGAAACCCTGCATACTTTGGATGAAGCTTTGCTGTTGGAAATTTTGATTACTATTTTGGTGATTTTAGTAATGGTATTCAATCTGCGTGCTTCGGCTTTGATATCGGGATTGTTACCCGTAGCGGTTTTGTCGGTATTTATTGCCATGAAACTCTTTGGTGTGGATGCTAATATTGTGGCACTTTCCGGTATTGCCATTGCCATTGGTACCATGGTAGATGTGGGTGTGATTTTAACCGAAAATATTATCAGGCATTTAAAAGAAAACAAAGGAAAAAATGTCCCTGTAGATGAAGTGGTTTATATAGCCACTACCGAAGTTTCGGGCGCCATTTTAACGGCTGTTCTAACAACTATTATCAGTTTTATTCCGGTATTTACCATGACCGGTGCCGAAGGCAAGCTATTTCGTCCGCTGGCTTTTACCAAAACCATGGCACTGGTGGCTTCTCTTCTTGTGGCTTTATTCCTGATTCCGCCTTTTGCCGCTTTAATTTTTAAAGAGCGAAGAATACGAAGAACGGGAACCTGGTTTTTGACAGGTGCATTGCTTATATCGGGGATTTACGGACTATGGAGCGGGGTGATTGTAGCTTTTGCCCTTATTCTGATAGCTATTTATCTCCTTTTGAAACAATTGCAAAAGATTCATCCGTCTCCTTCACAAAATAATTTGTTTTATGTTGGTTTGAGTGTGTTGAGTGTTTTATGGTTGTTAGCCGAAAATTGGAAGCCGATGGGTTGGGACAAATCTATCTTTATAAATCTATTTTTTATCGCATTGGTTAGTTTGGGTTTACTCGGATTTTTTGTCTTATTCAAACGTTATTATGTTCGCATTTTGGAATGGGCTTTGGCACACAAGCTTTTATTTTTAAGTCTTCCATTGTCCATCTTTATAGCGGGTGTTTTTGCCATGCGATCCTTGGATAAGGAATTTGTTCCGGCTTTGGATGAAGGGGCTTTCCTTTTGATGCCTACTTCAATGCCGCACTCTGGAATTACAGAAAATAAAGAAATTTTACAAAAGTTGGATATGGCGGTTGCTTCCATTCCCGAAATAGAAATGGTGGTAGGTAAAGCCGGTCGCGTGGAAAGCGCCTTGGATCCGGCTCCTTTATCGATGTTTGAGAATATTATCAATTACAGAACGCAATTTATTCAAAATGAAAAAGGAACACCTTTATTATTTAAAACAGATGAAAACGGATATTTTCTGACAAATACAAATAAAAAAATAGCTGATGGACGTTGGAAGGAAAAGGAAATTGATACCAGTCAAGCTGTTTATTTCATACATTATCAAAATTACAAAAAGGATCTAATTCCCGATAAATTTGGAAAAACTTTTCGACAATGGCGTCCGCAGATTAAAACCAAGGATGATATTTGGCAGGAAATAGTGGCTGCTACCCGTTTTCCCGGTGTTACTTCGGCACCAAAATTACAGCCTATTCAAACGCGTTTGGTAATGTTGCAAACCGGAATGCGTGCTCCGATGGGCATCAAAATCAAAGGAACAAATTTGGATAGCATTCAAGTTTTTGGTGAACATCTGGAAACTTTTCTGAAAGAAGTTCCGGGGGTGCAAAAAGAAGCTGTTTTTGCTGACCGGATTGTAGGTAAACCTTATCTCATTTTCAAAATCAATCGTGATAAAATTGCCCGATATGGTTTGCAAATTGCCGATGTGCAAAATACCATTTCCATTGCTGTGGGTGGAAAACAAGTGAGCCAAACGGTGGAAGGACGTGAACGTTATGCTATTGTGTTGCGTTATCCGCGCGAACTGCGAACCGATCCGGAAGATTTAAAAAACATTCTGCTTCCTTTAAAAAACGGCTCACAAATTCCCTTGGATGAAGTGGCGGAAATTACTTATCAACAAGGACCGCAGGTCATTAAAAGTGAAGATACTTTTTTGGTCGGTTATGTATTGTTTGATAAGCAGTCCGGCGAAGCCGAAATAAGTGTAGTGGAACGAGCCCAAAAATATTTACTAAAGGCCATTGATGAAGGGCGTTTGAAAGTGCCTGCGGGAATTACCTATGCTTTTACCGGAACTTACGAAAATCAGATCAGAGCCGAAAAAACACTGAGTATTGTAGTGCCCGTAACTTTATTAATCATCTTCATTATTTTGTATTTCCAATTCAGACAAGTATCGACTACTTTAATGGTCTTTTCGGGTATAGCCATTGCCTTTTCTGGTGGTTTTCTCTTGCTTTGGCTCTACGGACAAGATTGGTTTATGAATGTT
>JAMOVT010000109.1 GCA_027061855.1 Flavobacteriales bacterium | reverse complement strand
TGATGATCGGAGATAATTTCAAAAGTGATATTCTGGGAGCTAGAAATGCAGGAATGCAAGTCATTTATTTTGACAGGTATCAAACACAACCGGTGGATACCAAAATCATTCCGCAAGTAAACAACTTACTGCAAATCAAAGATTTATTGTAACACCGTTTTTTGTTTTTGAATATTATTTTTGATTGCGGAAGCAATGATTTCTATACCCGGAGCTATTTGATTTTTATCCATATTGGAATAGGATAACCTGAAAAAATTATTTTGTTTATTTTCCGGGTCAAAAGTTTTTCCCGTTACAAATACTGCTCCTTTTTCTATGCTTTCCTTTAATACATCCGTACTGTCCATATCCTCGGGTAATTCCACCCAAATATAAAAGCCTCCTTTGGGATGTGACCATTTGATTTCTTCCGGCATATATTCTTGTAAAGCATCCAGCATTAATCGGCTTCGTTCGGCATATTCCTTTCGGATTTTGTCTAAATATCTGTCCATATAGCCTTGACGCATAAATTCATTGGCAATTACTTGCGTATAATTAGGACTACAAGCATCGATTCCTTGTTTGATAATTTCCGCTTTATCATAAATCTCGGGAGATGCCAACATCCATCCCAAACGTAAACCGGGACCGAGAATTTTTGAAAAAGAACCGGTATAAACCATCTCAATACCTTTGGTGTCCATAGACATCAACGGTTTTGTTTCTGCTTGTGCTTCCTTACTGAAATACAATTCGTTATATGCATCGTCTTCAAGTAAAATTATGTCTCTACCTTTCAATAAATCTATTAATTTTTTTCTTTTTTCGATGGAATAAATTATTCCTGCCGGATTATGAAAATTAGGAATAATATAGAGAATTTTCGGATTATATTGTTCCAATTTTTCCTTTAAAATGTCCAAATTCAATCCGTCGCTTTGTAATGGAATCCCTACTAATTCAGCTTGAAAAGCTTTAAATACTGCCAAGCCGCCTATAAAACTGGGATTTTCAGTAAAAACCACATCGCCCGGATCGATAAACTCCATTCCCAAAATATTAATGGCTTGTAAAGAGCCGGTGGTGATCATCAATTTATGCGTATCAACCGGTAAACCTTTTTTTCTCAAATATTCCTTTAAAGTGGCCAATAAGGGAGGATATCCGGATGTTGGGCCGTATTGAAAAGCCGTTTCTTTTTTATCAAGAGGCAAGTTTTGCAAAATTTCATCTACTTCTTTTACCGGAAAAAGATGGTTATTAGGCATCCCTCCGGCAAAAGAAATCACATCGGGACGAGTGGCAAGTTTCATTAAATCTCTTATTTCAGAAGAACGAATATGATTGACTGTATTTGAAAAATAGGGCATTTTTTCTCTTTTTTACTGATTTTTGACTGTTCTAATTTACGATATTTTTTGCATCTTTAAGCAAACTTAAATCAGTTTAACAAAAGAAAAGAATGATAAATAATCAATTGATAAAACCGGATTCCATTGCCGTAATTGGAGGCTCTGACAATCCCGCTTCACCGGGAGGAAAAATTGTAGAAAATCTTTTGAAAAACCACTACAAAGGAAAAATATATATAGTCAATCCCAAAAAAGAAAATGTAAGAAATTTGCCAACATACAAGCAGGTTTCCGAATTACCGCCAGAGGTGGATTTGGCTATAATCGCTATTGCAGCCAAATATACGGAAGAAGTGGTAAGAATACTCAGCGAACAAAAAAACACCAAAGCTTTCATTATTATTTCGGCAGGTTTCAGTGATACGGGAGAAGAAGGAAAAAAATTAGAAAAACGAATTGTTGAACAAATAAAAAAACACAACGGAGTCCTGCTGGGCCCCAATAATATCGGAATGATCAATACCCATTATGCCGGAGTTTTTACCACACCGGTTCCGGAATTAAATCTGAATGGAATCGACCTCATTTCGGGATCGGGAGCAACAGCGGTTTTTATCATGGAAGCTGCCGTAAAACAAGGTTTGACATTTAATAGTATATGGACTGTCGGAAATTCGGCACAAATCGGAGTGGAAGAAATTTTGGAATATATGGATGAAAATTTCACTTCGGATTCTCCCAAAATCAAAATGCTATATATTGAAAATATTAAAAATCCCGATAAATTACTAAAACATAGCCGTTCTTTAATCAAAAAAGGATGTAAAATCATCGCTATAAAGGCGGGAAGTTCGGAAGCGGGAAATCGTGCCGCCAGCTCGCATACAGGCGCATTATCCTCTCCCGATCAAGCCGTGCAAGCTCTTTTTGAGAAAGCGGGAATCATCCGTGCATACGGGCGTAATGAAATGATTCAAATGGCTGCGGTTTTGCATTACGGTTTGCCCAAAGGAAAAAATATGCTTATCGTTACCCATGCAGGAGGTCCTGCGGTTATGTTGACCGATGTATTGGAAAAAAACGGAATGAAAATTCCCGAATTACCCCAAGAAAAAACCCAAACATTGCTCAATGAATTGTTTCCGGGCTCATCGGTAAATAACCCGATTGATTTTTTGGCTACCGGAACCGCTGACCAATTGGATAAAATCCTCGAATTTGCCGCTCAATGCCAAGAAATTGATGCAACCGCAGTAATCTTTGGAAGCCCCGGATTGTTTGAAGTATATAATGTATATGAAGTGCTGGACAAACATATAAAAAACTCAAACAAACCGATTTATCCCATTCTTCCGTCTTTGGTCAATGTAGAAAATGAAATCGAATTCTTCCATAAAAAGCAAAACCCCAGTTTCCCTTTTGAGGTATTATTCGGGCAAGCCTTGACAAATATATTGAAAGCTTCTCCCGGCTTTGATTCTCCGGAAAAGAAAAATAAAACCTCAAAAAAATTAAACCGTCAGGGATATTTAAGTCCTCTTCAAACACGAGAATTACTCTTGGAAGCAGGTTTGCCTCTTATCGAAGAATTGATGAGTAGTGATCTCAATGAAATTAAAAAATTTGCCAAAAAGCATTTTCCTGTTGTAATGAAAATAGTAGGGCCGTTACATAAAAGTGAGGCCGGAGGAGTGATTTTAAATATCAGTAATGAAAATGAATTGGAAAAAGCCTATCAAAAATTGATGAAGATTCCAAATGCACAATCCGTTTTAATACAACCCCAGAGAAAAGGAATCGAACTTTTTATAGGTGTAAAAAAAGAGGAAAAGTTCGGGCATTTGATTTTCTTCGGCATGGGAGGTATTTATATTGAAATTTTTAAAGATTACCAGAGTGTTTTGAGCCCTGCGTCAAAAGAAGAAATTGCCTATAAACTAAAAAAATTAACCTCCTACCCTATTTTAAAAGGAGCTCGTGGAAAGCAAGGAATCAACCTCAATAAATTTATTGAATTAATACAAAAAATAGATAATTTGATACAATTATATCCTGAGATTACCGAAATGGATTTAAATCCCATTTTGGCAGAGGCTGATAATTTTTATACGGTAGATGCACGTATAAAAATAAATTAGCCGCTTCCTTGTTTTTTATAAAAATAGTCTATACTTTTGCATTAAATTTTACAACAAAGGACGGATTTGACTGCTTGCAACCTTTCAAAAAAATGCTAAAATGTGTTCCTGCCGGTCATTTCCATCTATTTATTAACTTTTAAATTATAAAGGAAATGCCATATTTATTTACCTCAGAGTCGGTATCGGAAGGACATCCCGACAAAATAGCAGACCAACTTTCAGATCAATTTTTAGATAATTTTCTTGCCTTTGATCCCGAATCAAAAGTAGCCATTGAAAATATGGTCACTACGGGACAAGTAATCGTAGCGGGAGAAGTAAAAAGTAAAACCTATGTGGATATTCAGAAAATCACGCGTGAAACCATAAAAAATATCGGATATGATAAGGACGATTATTATTTCTCCTATAAATCTCTCGGAGTTCTTTCTGCCATCCATGATCAATCCGAAGATATCAATCAAGGTGTCGTGCGTGAAAACAAAGAAGAACAAGGTGCCGGAGACCAAGGAATGATGTTTGGGTATGCCACGGATGAAACGGCAGATTTTATGCCGTTGAGTTTGGATTTGGCCCATAAATTGGTAAAAAAACTAGCTTATATTCGTAAACATACTCAATTAATGCCTTACCTGCGCCCGGATGCCAAAAGTCAGGTTACAGTGGAGTATAATGATGATAATCAACCGATCAGAATTGACACAATCGTTATTTCCACCCAACATGATCCTTTTGATCCGGATGAGAAGAAAATGCTTAACAAAATCAAAGAAGACATACAAAATATATTGATTCCCAAAGTTTTAGAAGAAAATCCCGAGCTAAAAAAACTTTTTGTCGATTACAAATTGCTGGTAAATCCCACCGGAAAATTCATTATCGGAGGTCCTCATGGAGATACCGGCTTGACCGGACGAAAAATTATCGTGGACACATATGGAGGTAAAGGAGCCCACGGAGGAGGTGCATTTTCCGGAAAGGATCCCAGTAAAGTAGATCGTTCCGGTGCATATATGGCTCGATATATCGCCAAAAATATTATTGCCGCAGGAGTGGCCAAAGAAATTCTCCTGCAAGTTTCCTATGCCATCGGAGTAGCCGATCCCGTAAGTATTTATGTAAATACCTATGGAACCGCTAAAAATAACATTACACATACGGATATCGAAAAGATGATTCGTGATTTATTTGACCTCCGGCCGGCAGGAATTGAAAAAACCCTCAAATTATGGCATCCTATTTATGCCGAAACCGCAGCCTACGGCCATTTCGGAAGAAAGCCTGAAAAAGTGACTAAATATTTTGAACGTTATGATTATACCGAAGGGAAAATCATCACTAAAAAACTCGATGTGGAATTATTTACTTGGGAAAAAACTGATCGTGTGGAAGAAATAAAAAAATACTTCGACCTAAGCTAAGATATCTTTCACTTTCAATCTTTTACAAAAGATACCGGTTAAAATCGGTTTTTTTATCAACGCCACATTTTACCATAATTATATTTGATTAAAAGCCGGTTAAGCATTTCTGTATCCCTAAAATTCAGGGAAGAAATTTTGCTTGACCGGCTTTTATTATGATAAATAAATTTGTATCGTTTTGTTTTTTTTCCTATTTTTATACAAAACTCTTGCATTATGGAAAAATCACGTGAAGTTATTGGAAATGTTATCAAAGAAGAAAGCATCAGCTTGGTAAATCATCACAAATTACCCGACACTCTTGTCATTAATATTGAT
>JAMOVT010000108.1 GCA_027061855.1 Flavobacteriales bacterium | reverse complement strand
TGGCTTATGATAAAATGTATCCTTATGCACCGGGTGAAACAGCTACCATTAAATTCAATGCTGAAAAAGCCGGAGTATATCCGTTGGTAATCGATGCACAAAATCAACCTTCTAAAAGACAATTAGTAGGTCATTTGACTGTTACTTTCGATCAAGATGCAGAAAACAAACGTGTATTGGCCTTGAATGACCGTATCGTTTGGGATAACAAAATGCAAGCCTTTAAACCTTCTGCAATTGAGTTGAAAAACATGTTGCCGGGAGAAATCGAATTCTTGAACTACGGATGTAACGCTTGTCATAAATTTGGTGAGCCCTTCAACGGACCTGACCTTTACAATGTTCACAAACGTCGTGATGCGAAATGGTTAAGAGAGTGGATTCTTGATCCCGAATCAAAATACAAAGATCCTGATATTGAAGGTATGCGTCAATATTATAAATTGGCAATGCCTAATCAACATGTGGATCCTAAGGATGTAGATAAGTTAATAGAATATATGAAAGCTAAATCCGAGCAATTGGATAAAGAAAGAGCTGCAAAAAAAGAAAATAAATAGCTCATATATAAATAATTGTTACATTGAGTTAGGCAGTCGATTGACTGCCTAACTTCTTTTAAAAAATAAAGGACTGTAAAGTTGTTTATTATTTAAAATCATTATAAATTTGTATAGAACTTAAAATTACTAAGATGAGAGAAGAAGCCAAAAAATTTAAGATGCTATATATGGGAATGGGACTATTAGGTCTGGCCTTAATTATAGCAAGTTACTTTATGCCCATGTGGTGGGTAGCTTTAAAAAGTATTCAATATCCGGAAACAATGTATCCAAAGGGCATACGTATCGAATTCAAATACAATGGAGTATACAATGGATGTGAAGGAGTGAGAGAACGTGCCGAATTAGCTATGGATGCAGGAGCAAACTGTTTGATTGAAATGAATAAAATCAACCATTTTATCGGTATGTATCCTATTGTTCAAGGAGTCAATGATGTTGATGAATTGGGTAATCATGTAAAATATCCGGTTTATGCTGGTGATAGCATCCCTGATGATAAAATACCGACGGCTTTAAAAACGCTGGACAAGATTATGCGTTATTCCGGCTATATTTTCGGTCTGTTTGCCGTATTGGGATTACTTTTTGTATTCAATACTAAAAAGAAAATGAGTTTGGCTGCCATAATTCCAGCATTGGCCCCTATATATTTCCTATTAATTTATGTTTATTATTTATATTGGTATGGTCACCATTTAGGACTTCACGGCGGGGGAGCTTTTAACGGAATTAAACCCTTTATGCCCACTGTATTCGGGGAAGGAAAAGTGGCACAATTTACAACTATGTCCTATCCTTATCTAGGTTTCTTTGTCGGATTGGCGGGTATGATATTAATGCTGTTAGCTCTTAATTTTAAAAAGAAATATTTACAACTTTCCAAACAAAATTAATTTAAATTTGAGCAAGACAAAATCTTGTCTTGCTCAATATTTTATCAACATATAACTGTATTTCATGAAAAACCCTTTTTTCATATTATTTTTTTTACTCTTTAGTTTTGCCCTTTATTCTCAAATAGACGAGAGTTATAAACCCGGATTACAAAAACCTGTTAAGGGATATAGCTCACGGGAAGGAATGAAAAATATTCAGCCTTTCTTGGATCAATTAAAGCCTGGGGACACACTTAAATTACCTGCGGGTTTTTATTATGGTCCCGGGTATATCCGTGTGGAAAATGTGACTATAGACGGGCAAGGACATGCAACGATTTCCGGAAGAAATCTGCGGTCTGTTTTATATATTGAAGCACCCGGGGTTACGGTAAAGAATTTACATTTGATTGAATCGGGAGACTCACCCGATAAGATTGACTGTGCCATTAAAGTGAAAAAAGCTAATTTTTTCAGAATATTAAATAATAAAATAGAAGAAACACTCTTTGGAATAGATGTATTTTGGTCGGAAGGAGGCTTGATTAAAAACAATGAGATCACCTCCATGAAAAGAAAACCAAAAGGTTTAAAAGGAGATGCCATTCGCTTTTGGTACTCAAAAGATAATCTTGTTTTGGAAAATTATTGGCATGATGTGAGAGATATGGTAGTATGGTATTCATCCGATAATAGATTCATTGGAAATAAGGGAGACGGGAACAGATATAGTATCCATTTTATGTATTCCCATAATAATCAAATATCCCATAACCACTTTACCAATTCATCCGTAGGTATTTTCTTGATGTATAGTGAGAAGACAATTATGAATAATAATTTAATTGAAAATTCCCAAGGGGTAACCGGAATGTGTTTGGGAATGAAGGAGACTTCTTCCAATCAAATTATCGATAATAAATTTATTTATTCCGCTCGTGGAATCTATATAGATGTTTCGCCTTTTGTACCTTGGAAGACCAATACGATTTCAGGTAATGAAATAGCCTTTTGTAATACGGCGGTTGAATTTCTGAAAGACCAGGAAGGGAATGTTTTTACCGATAATCTTTTTCATGATAATTTAACTCAAGTGTTTATTCAAGGGGGAGGAACAGCCAATAGAAATAAATGGATTCATAATTATTGGGGTGACTATGAAGGTTTTGATAAGGATGGAGATAATGTGGGAGATTTTCCTTATCGTATTTATGAATATCATGCACGCTTATGGCGATTTAATCCGGATGTAAAATATTTTTATGGGAGTCCTATTCTTTCCATTATTGATTACTTGGAAAAATTGGCACCTTTTTCAAAACCTCAATTTATTTTAAAAGATCCGAAGCCTATATTTAATAAAGACGTTTACAAAAATAAATTTAAACAAAAATAACTGATTATGGCTGCAAATAATCCAAAATTATCCAGAAGGCAGTTCCTAAAAGCCAGTGCATCTGCTGTGATATCACTTGCAGTGGTGGGAAGTGCGGCCTATTATTTTAAGGATAAAAGTTCTGTTTTAAAAACAGGAGTAATTCGTCCTCCCGGATCAAGAGATGAGGAGGAATTTTTATATGCTTGTATAAAATGTGGTTTGTGTGTGCAAATTTGTCCTGTTCATGCCATTAAGTTAGCAGATTGGGATCATTATTTGTCTTACGGAACTCCTTATATAGATGTGAACCAACAAGCCTGTGATTTTTCTTGTGACGCCATTCAATGTGCCGAGACCTGTCCAACGGCTGCTATTAATTTTAAAATATTTAAACATGCCGGTGACAAGGCCATTGAGGAACTCACTAAAAAATATAATGGACAGCTGCCTCCCAATGTCAATCCTTTTGAAGTGCAAATCATTGCAATGCGTGAAGCTGACAAAATGGGAGTGGCAAAAATTCCGGATCCCAATCAATGTTTAGCCTATCATGGACATGGGTATAAAGGAAAATTAGGAAAAACACACTCTTTGTTACGTCCACCCGGTTCTCAAGAACGTATATATATTGATGAGGTGGAAGTAAATAGAGAAATTTGTGATTTATGCGTTGCATATTGTCCGTTGGGAGACCATGCAATTGAACTGAAAGAATTGGGTAACGGTAAATTTCTACCCGAAATAAAAGATGGCTGTGTGGGATGTGGTGTATGTCAAATGCTTTGTCCGACAGAGCCCAAGGCCATTGTAATTGAACCTTTTAAAGGATTAGAAACCGCTTAAAAAATTTGACTATGTCTTTTCTATATGATTTTATAACACGAGATAAAAAAAGAAAACCGCTTCCGGCCAAGGATCGATCAAATTTGCCGTTTGCAAAATTGGGTTTTAGTTTTAAAGAATGGCATGATAGCCATGTCAATACGCATAAATGGAGAAACCGTCGTTGGGCTTTTTTGATATTTATTAACTTGTTATTTGTGATTTCCTTTGCCTTGGATCTTAGTATATTGGAAGGTTCATTGTCGGGTTCGCGTTTAATCGGAATATATTTAATGGATCCTTTTAATTCGGCACAAGAATTAATTATTGGAAGTAGAACAGGGTATATAGCAGCTTTGACAACCAATTTCTGGATTGGATTTTTTGTTATTCTTACATTTTATTGGCTATTAGGAGGAAGAGCCTTTTGTTCTTGGGTTTGTCCTTATCATTTTTTTGCAGAAATGGGTGAAAGAGTTAGAGCTTATTTTATTAAAAAGAAAAAAATTCGTGATAAAACCTATGATATTTCAGTAAAATATGTTTTTTGGGTAGGCTTTCTTCTTTTGGCTTATCTTACCAAGGAATTGGTTTTCGAGAATCTCAATCCGGTTGGAATACTTTCCCGTTCTATGATTTACGGCCCCGGACTTGCTTTAATCTGGGTGGTTGCCTTACTTTTGTATGAAGTTTTCGGAATCAAAAGATTTTGGTGTCGTTATGTTTGTCCTATTGGAGTAACCTATAGTTTTGTAGGAGATGTATCCCCGGTAGGAGTAAAATTTGAATTGGATAAATGTGGATACTGTACAGACTGTCAGGATGTATGTTTGGTCCCTCATGAACTTTGGTTTGTTAAAAAAGGGGCGGCGACAAAAGAAGTGCATTTTACCGGTGGAGATTGTACAAAATGTGGTCTATGTATAGATATTTGTTACGGTGAAGCCTTATCTTTCGGTTTCAAAGCTCCGAGCTATATTTTGGGAGGAGATATTAAAGAAGAAAAAGAATTGCATCCGTTGGAAGTACCTGTGGAAGAAGAAAAAAAGAATGAAAAAGCATAATATGGAAAAAGAAACATTAATAAAAATAGAGCATCTTAAAAAAACTTTTAATAATGTGGATGTAATTAAAGATCTTACGGTAGATTTAAATGCCGGAGACCGGATTGCGCTCATCGGTCAAAACGGAGCAGGAAAAACTACCTTGATAAGATGTATTCTCGGATTATATACTTTCGAGGGATATCTATCGGTTCTAGGGAAAAGCCCGCGTACAGACAGGGAAAAGGTACTTCAAGAAGTAGGTTTTGTACCACAATTACCACCTCCTTTAAAAATGACTGTGGCAGAAATTATGGAATTTTTTTCTATTATCACAAAAACCGATCAAGAAAAATTTATACAAATTGCCAACGATTTAAAACTTGATGTTTCCAAACATTTACATAAACCTTTTTTAAAACTTTCAGGAGGAATGAAGCAAAAACTTTTGGTGTCCTTGGCTTTGGCCAGAAACCCGAAAATTTTGCTTATGGATGAGCCTTCTGCCAATTTGGACCCCGAAGCCCGGATTGTTTTATTTAACTATTTAAAAA
>JAMOVT010000107.1 GCA_027061855.1 Flavobacteriales bacterium | reverse complement strand
TGCTTACCGTTGTACTGGTGCTTCCCGCAGGAATCGTAACCGTAACCGTTGTTCCCGTATAATCGTCCGGATCAACAGCCGTTCCATCGGCAGTACTGATGTTTATTGTTACATCCGTAGTCGTCGGATTGCTTAAACTAACTGTTACAACCGCATTGCCTACTCCTTCGTCAACCGTTACATCATTAATGCTAACTGTCGGAGCATTGTCGTTGTCGGTTATTGTTCCTGTTCCTTCTTGTCCTCCAATATTTAATGTATATGTTTCATTAGGTTCATCAATATTATCATCGATCGTTGCATAAGTAACTGTAAAACTCGATACACCTGCAGGAACATTTATAGTCCCAGTAGCGGCATCATAAGTCACGCCGTTGCTAAATGTCGGTGGTGTGGTATAATCTGCTCCGCTGGTCGTAGTGTTATCGGTTTGGGTAAAACTGTATGTTTGATCCGATACCGATTCTACCACATTTACCGTATGTACCAAATCATTACCTTCAACAGCCGTATCATCACTTACGCTCAATACAGCAGGATTGTCATTATCCTGAATAGTACCGGTAGCAGTTAAATTAGTATTATTGGTGTTTGAACTGGTTACAGTCAAACTTAAAGTCATGGTCTCAGTATTCTCATCTATTGCATCATCAACAGTATTGATATTTACATCATAAGAAGTTGTCCCTGCTGGAATTGTAATGGTTCCTGAATAGGAAGTATAATCTCCGGGAGCAATAGCGCTACCATTTGAAGTAGAAACATTTATAGTAGTATCCGTTCCACTTGCATTACTTAAAGTAATCGTAAATACAAGAGTATTTCCTTCAACAACAGTAGGGCTGGTTACAGAAACTTCTACATCCAATTTTTCCCGCCAATCCCTCTCATCAGTTGCAGGATTATCCAAATTAGGAAAATCCAACGGAGTTTGTCCATTTGTAGGATTTATTTGAGTATCATCATTATCATAAGCGTCATCGAGCCCATCATTATCGGCATCATTTCCACTGGGAACTGTCTCAGCAGTACCATCATTATTTGTGTCCCAACCTTCTAATGCATCAGAATCCGTATCATTAT
The DNA here is from genome assembly GCA_027061855.1 of Flavobacteriales bacterium. Lineage (GTDB taxonomy): Bacteria > Bacteroidota > Bacteroidia > Flavobacteriales > Flavobacteriaceae > JALSPZ01. The sequence continues at coordinate 21,591 of JAMOVT010000107.1, read as the reverse complement.
CTGAATTAGTATCCACATAATCAGGATTATCTGCTCCATCGGTATTAGTTGGATTTATCCAAGCTCCGTTTGTATCATAGGCATCATCCACACCATTGTTGTCAGAATCATTTCCACTTGGCGCCGTATAACCGGCAGTCGTCTGTCCTTCGATATTATCTACAATTCCGTCATCGTCTGAATCAATATCCATATAATCTGGATTGCCTGTTCCATCGGTATTAGGCAGATTGTAATTTATAGTTGCATTGGAAGTATCGTCAGTTTCCAGATTGTTGTCTAATCCGTTATTTCCAACGGCATTATCGGTTCTCCCGTCGTGATCGGTATCATTTGCAACATTTCCGGCTTCGACAATATCATAAATACCGTCATTGTCAGAATCAAGGTCTAATGAATTGGGAAATCCATCTTTATCTAAATCACATGTTTTAATACCTAATAAAGAATAATGCAAATGATCTCCGGAAGTTTGATTAATAACAGTAATAGTAATATTTGTAAGTGTGTTATTAGATGAGCCCAATAAAATCGCTGCATAATTATTACCATTTGTTCCGCCTGCAGGAAAAGATACAACACCTGTTGAAGGTTCAAATTCTAATAAAGGATAATTTTCATATGGAGATATAATCAACTCATTTGTCGTTGCAGTTCCACCTGAAATGGAAAGTTGCACTTTTGCAGTGGGATAATCAAAATGTCCGAAACGTAAAGCAATTTCAGATAATTTTACCGGTTGATCAAATGTATATGTAATATATGTATTTCCATTATTATTTGAGGAATAATTATAAGAAGTACGACGCGCTTTATATTGATTATTTATAGTATAATTATGCACAGATGAAATATATGTCATATTGTTACTTGTGATAACAACATTGGCGGATGTATCACCGGTCCAAATTCCATTTTCATTTCTTGAAAGATAGGGATGGCAGTTTTCTTCTATGTCGGAAATGCCATCATTATCATCGTCCAAATCAATATTATCTGCAATACCATCTTTATCAGTGTCCAAAGCCTCTCGCCAGTCACGATCTCCTCCGGGGTTATCCAAGTCAGGAAAATCGGTAGGTGTTTGACCGTTGGTAGGGTTTATTTGAGTATCATCATTATCATAAGCGTCATCGAGCCCATCATTATCGGCATCATTTCCACTGGGAACTGTCTCAGCAGTACCATCATTATTTGTATCCCAACCTTCTAATGCATCAGAATCCGTATCATTATCTGAATTAGTATCCACATAATCAGGATTATCTGCTCCATCGGTATTAGTTGGATTTATCCAAGCTCCGTTTGTATCATAGGCATCATCCACACCATTGTTGTCAGAATCATTTCCACTTGGCGCCGTATACCCGGCAGTCGTTTGTCCTTCGATATTATCTACAATTCCGTCATCGTCGGCATCAATATCTATATAGTCGGGGCTACCATTATTATCGGTATTTAATATTTGATAATTAATTTCAGCCTGCAAGGTATCATCGGTTTCCAAATTATCATCGAGTCCGTTATTTCCCACAGGATTATCGGTTATCCCATCATGATTAGTATCATTGGTCATATTTCCTGTTTCAACAATATCATAAATTCCATCATTATCAGAATCCAAATCCAAATAATCAGCAATTCCATCCTTATCAGTATCAGCAGCAGTCAGATTAGAATTTCTACAGCCAGCTCCATCATTCGCTCTAGCATTTTCAGTTTCAAAAAGTTTAGTTGCAATTGCATCCGATTCAAAATTATCCAATCTATAAACATTACCTACTTTATTGTTTATTATGTATATTTTTGTTGCATTTTCGGTTAAGACCATTGCTCCCGAAGCTTTTTTATCATTAGGATCAAGATTTACTGTATCTGAATTGTCCACATTATGTGTAGCAAAATTGGCCTTAGATAAAGTATGAACATGAGTATTTTTATTATAATGCATCCCATATGCGATAAGTTGTCCATTTGCATTAGGTTTTAAAACAAGATCAGCAACCGGGAAAGGAGAATTTAAACTAATATCACTTTCAAAAGCATTTGTATCAATATTAAATACATGAATAACGGATTCATTATTTTTTTCTACATAATAAAATTTACCATTGTAAATATCTCCTGCTGTTGCTTTAAAATTAGTAAGATAATCATGAATTTTTACAATTTTTCCATTAATTCTATCAATTTTTAATATATCTCCGGCACTTAAAGGAGTACCATTACTATCAGTTGTAGCATTATCTCTAACCACAGCATATAAAAATCCGGTACGTCCATCCAATGCTAATGCGTTATAAACTGTATTTGTTTCGGGTCCAATAGGAAAATAAGTTTGTGAATCGGTATCTAAAATATATAATCGAGTATGATTATTTGTAGTCATTTTAGATTGAAAAAAACCATGAACACAAGGTGCATTCCCCTGAAATTCAATCACATCGGTTATTCCGTCATTATCATCATCTAGATCCACATTATCTCCAACACCATCATTATCAGCATCTCTTAGAATTTCTCTCCAATCACGATCTCCTCCGGGATTATCCAAATCAGGAAAATCTGTAGGTACTTGTCCATTAGTGGGATTTATTTGAGTATCGTCATTGTCATAAGCATCATCCAATCCATCTCCATCGGCATCATTTCCAGAAGGTACCGTATTTGCAATTCCATCATTATCAGTATCCCAAGCTTCTAATGCATCATTATCCGAATCATCATCTGAAGTAGTATCTCTATAATCGGGTTTACCTCCTCCATCAGTATCAATGGGATCAATCCAGGTGCCATTTGTATCATATTGATCATCCACACCATTTTGATCAGCATCGTTTCCAGAAGGCGGTTGATAATCAAAGGTTGATTGTCCTTCAATATTATCAACTATTCCATCATCATCTGAGTCTATATCCAAATAATTTGCATTACCGGTATTATCAGTATTTGAAAGGCTATAATTCATATCTGCTGATGAGGTATCATCAGTTTCCAATACATTTGCTAAGCCATTATTTCCAAAAGCAATATTATCAGCTCTACCATCATGGTCATGATCTAAATTAGCATGAACTTCTTCAACAATATCGTATATACCATCATTATCTGAATCTAAATCGAGCGAATTTGGAATTCCATCCCCATCAAAATCATCACATGTATTTGCCGTAACAGACACAAAGTCAATAATTCCTCCGGCAGAGGTGTCACCGTTCCCAGGGGGAATTGCAGAAAACCAAACGGTTGTTTGAGGAGAAGTTGCTGTAAAAGTTCCGGTATAATAATACCAAGTATTGGGACCTCTCACACCATTTACGGGACCCACTGCCGTCCATGTTAATGTTTCATCTATCAATCTGTTGTTTGAAGCGTCGATTATAGCCGCTAATATCGTAACTGTTTCGCCTGCATCATGTCCTATATCCTCACCATAGTAAAACGAAAAGGTATAGGTTTTACCCGGCTCAGTATTAATCACTTGAGTCCATTCATTATTTCCCGGCAAAGCACCACCTTGTACAACATTATTTCCTATGAGATCAATATATTGATGTCCAAAGGCAGAAGTCGCCATATCAGCGGATTCATCACGCCATCCATCAATATTTTGGGTATATGTCCAACTCGTAACCTGATCATTATTATAATCTTGTCCAATAAAGGCTCCGTGTCCTGCCCAAATATTATGGAAAATATTTGCATTAAAGAAATTTTGATCTTCAAAATCACCGTTTTTTACCAGATTACCACAACCTTCCTCAACATCGGTTATGCCATCGTTATCGTCATCTAAATCATATGTATCATCTACACCATCATTATCACTATCTATTACAGATTCACGCCAGTCACGCTCAATAGTTCCTCCATCCAAATTGGGAAAGACATAGGGATTCTGACTATTAGTAGGATTAATTTGTGTATCATCATTATCATAAGCATCATCCAGTCCGTCATTGTCAGCATCACTTCCACTGGAAACTATTTCTGCTGTTCCATCATTATTTGTGTCCCATGCTTCTATAGCATCATTTTGTTCGGAATTATCAGTATTTGTATCTATATAATCCGGATTATCTGTTCCATCTGTATTCACCGGGTTTAACCAATTACCATTGGTATCATAATTATCATCCACACCATTGTTGTCAGAATCATTTCCACTTGGTGCCGTATAACCGGTAGTAGATTGCGCTTCTATATTATCAACAATTCCATCGTCATCGGCATCTATATCTATATAATCATAATTTCCATTATTATCAGTATTAGGTAATGTATAATTTATAGTTGCATTACTTGTATCATTGGTCTCTAAGGAATTATCCAAACCGTTGGAACCAACAGAATTATCTGTTTTTCCATCATGATTGGTATCCTGGCCTCCATTTCCTCCTTCAACAATATCATAGATACCATCTTGGTCAGAGTCGGAATCTAAGTAGTTTTCTAATCCGTCTCCATCAAAATCACAAACATCGCCATAAAACTCCGAGAATGAAATGGTTCCCGAGGCTACCGGATCAAAATAACGAAAAACTATCTTAGAGATATAATGCCCCGTAAAATCAAAATCTACCGTACCTTTTCTTTCATTATTACTTGACCCGCTCCAATTAGAAGTATAAAATTCATTTCCATTAACCTGAACAATGGTAGAAGGATACAAGGAATACATGGAGGAAGTTATAGAAATTAAATCTCCATTATCTTCATATACATCTACAATTAAGTGATCACCATAATCAACATCATTTACTCTGAATTTTAAATCTTTAATAGCATGAGAAAAATCAAATTGAGCTTCAATGCGATTGTCATAATCATCGGTTGTATTATTTCTATGGCCTATTCTTACTGCATATTCATTATCATAATGAGTATCTGAAACTTTATTAGTATTTATACGTGCATCGCCAAATTCAACTAAATGAAGACTAAACACCGAATTCCCGATTTTTAAGTTTCCATCATTGATTGCTGTAGCAGCCTGTCCGTCATAAGCTTGCAAATTGGCTTTTACTTCATTTTGACAATCCCGTTCCACTACATCGGGTATGCCATCATTATCATCATCTAAATCATTACCATCTAAGACACCGTCTAAATCATAATCATATATATATATGTATACGGTATAACTATTGCCAAAATCAGGCGCATTGTCAGACACAAAAATATCATTACCATCTACTGCAACAGAAAAACCTGAAGTGCTATTAGAGTCCGAACCATTATTCGGCAATGCCAACCCATTACCATGCGAATCATAAATAGTAAAAGTATATATACCGGTGTTATTAACCGTAGTGGTTTCGTGTATTAATTCATCTTGATTGTTATATGGTCCACCACTTAAAAGGGTGTTCCCGCTTGGATCTTTTAATTCCCAAGTGGTTTGATTTTCAGTTCTATCCAAATCAATATTAATATCAATTTGATGTGATTGTGCAGATATAATTGCATTATATCCTAATAGATTTACCAAAAATAAAAAAAACAGGTAATATTTTTTCATAGTATAACTTTATTGTTCATATTATAATATAAAAACATTTCTTAGAATTTAAAGAATTATTTTTAAATTTTGTTAAAAATTAGAAAATAATTAAATTTAATAACGTTTTTAATTTAACAAAGATAACAATATTAAGTTAAATTGCAAATAATTATCAAATGCTAATTTGATAAATGAAGGAATTTATTCTATAAGCGGTAAGTTTTAACTAAAGAAATGTATATTCTAAACAAAAAAAGCAAGGGCTGTTCGCACTTGCTTTTTATATACATTAAGAAAATTTTAAGCTTATTTATTAAAAAGTTTAATTATATCGTTTCCGTTGACCAATAAGACCAAGGCCATTAGAAATAAGAAACCGGCAATTTGTGCATATTCAATTACTTTCTCATTAGGTTTTCTACCGGTGACCATTTCATAAAGAGTAAACATGGCATGGCCCCCATCCAAAGCAGGAATAGGTAACACATTCAAAACAGCCAACATAATCGACAAAAAAGCAGTGATAGTCCAGAAGCGAACCCAGTCCCAAGTATCCGGAAAGATTTTAGCAATGGAAATAAAACCTCCTACACCTTTATATGCACCGGTTTTAGGATTAAAGATCATTTTCAATTGATCGATATAACTTAAAAAGGTCTCTTTGGTTCTTTCTAAACCTGCGGGAATGGCTTCCAATAAAGAATATTTTTTTGTTTCCACTTTTAAGTAACCCTGTTTTTCCAGCTCTTTAAAGTCAGTCACTAATTCCATACCGATCAAACCGTCCTCATTAACTCTCATTTGAACAGGTACTTTCTTCCCTTCTCTCAAAACAACAGCATTCAGCGTTTTTCCTTTATTTTTATCCAAAATAGGTTTGATTTGATCATAATACTCAGCAGGTTGTCCTTCGATTTCCAAAAGTTGATCTCCTTCTTGGAAAATATCTTTATTGGGAGAACCGGGCACTGCTCTCTTCACAATAAAAGGGAACCTCATTGTCGTGAGATGCTTGGTTTTGTTCTCTATTAGTTTCGAAATGAAATCAACAGGGAATTGGATGATTTTTTGTGTTCCTTTTCGATCTACGGTTACGGTTTTGGCCGTAATAAGTTTAGGATCAATTTCATTATAATATTTTACCGGTTCTCCATTTATACGCACTATTTTATCTCCTGTTTTTAAACCTGCTTCTTTCAAAACGGGATTGACTACTTGCACTCCCCCTTTTAAAGAATCAACGGGAAATAATTGTTCTCCCACGGCATAAGACAAACCGATATAAATGATAATCGCCAAAAGCACATTTACAATCACCCCGGCCAACATAATAATCAAACGTTTCCAAGCAGCCAAACTTCTGAATTCCCAAGGTTGCGGTTCCTTATTAAGAAATTCCTTATCCATACTCTCATCGATCATACCGGCAATTTTCACATAGCCACCCAAAGGCAACCAACCGATACCGTATTCGGTCTCTCCTATTTTCTTTTTGTATAGGGAAAAACCCGGATTGAAAAACATATAAAATTTATCCACTCTTGCCCCAAAATATTTGGCTGCCAAAAAGTGTCCTAATTCATGCAGAACAACCAAAATACTAAGGCTTAAAAGTAATTGTATGATTATTATAAGTGTTGAATTCATTTGTATATTTAAAATTTATGCAGCAAAAATAAAACTTTTGTTTGTTATTTACTGTCTGATAATTAAGAAATTATTGTTAAAGTTGAGCGATATTTTGAGAAGGATCATTTATGATTTCCTTCATTTCTTCATGAAAGGTTTTTTCTTTTTTTTCGGTTTTTTCGCCAAATATTTTTTTGTTAAATAAAATCAATATCAATACTCCAATCGTTATGGCACTATCCGCAATATTAAAAACAGGCTCAAAAAAGGTAAAGTGTTTTCCGCCTATAAAAGGAATATTTTGAGGAATATTTATATCAAAAAGAGGAAAATATAGCATATCTACTACCTTTCCTTGCAGCCAAGGAGCATAACCTTTATCCGGAAATATTTCGGCAATTTGGCTAAAACTGTCTGTAAAAATTTGGCCATAAAAAACAGAGTCGATTATATTTCCTATGGCACCGGCAAGGATTAAACTAATAGAAATAATCAAAAGCGGATGTTCTTTCTTTTTTATGGAAGTAAGCAACCAGTAAAGAATACCGGCAATGGCAATAATACGAAAAACCGTCAAAAGAATTTTTCCCGTTTCACCTCCCCATTCCGCTCCAAAAGCCATACCGTTATTTTCGACAAAATAAATTTTGAACCAGTCAAAAACTTTCACCGATTCACCCAAATGAAAATGAGTTTTGACATAGAGCTTAACAGCTTGATCCAATAGTAAAACACTAAAAACAATCAGCAAGGCTTTTTTCAGACTCATTTATTTTCTTTTATCCTGATTCATTTTTGCTTCGATACTCAATGTGGCGTGGGGAACCGCTCTTAATCGCTCTTTACTGATTAATTTTCCTGTTGCACGGCAAATCCCGTAAGTTTTATTATCTATACGAATTAATGCATTGTTAAGATCTCGCACAAAACGTTCCAATCTGGCAATCAATTGAAGATTGGCCTCTTTTGAATAAGTAGAAGCGCTATCCTCAAAAGTGATGATCTTAGTCTGACTTACATCATTATTATCCAACAAACTTCTCAATACTTTTATATCGTTTTTTGCTTTTTCTATTTTTTCATTGATCAGTTGTCTGAACTCTTCCAATTCCGCGTTGGAATATCTTACTTTTTGTTCACTCATAATCTTATTTGTTTTTATTAAACTTTTGCAAATATAACATTTTTTCGAGCTATATTCTATACAAAAGTCAAGCCATAATTTCTCTCTTTGTTAATTTACTTTTTTTAAACCTATTTTGGTTTTAATTTCATCTATATCCAAATCGGACATTTCTTCCTCCGGCACCTCTAACCACTGGATTCCATCGGTTAAAGTTTCGCTTTTAATATATTCTTCAAAAGCAGAAACTGCCTCTTGCAAAGACGGATTTTTTACTAAATATAATTCGATTCTATCGGTAACATCCAATCCCGAATCTTTACGTAAATTCTGAATACGGTTTACCAGATCACGGGCAACACCTTCTTTTTTCAATTCATCCGTAAGTGTAATATCTAGGGCAACCAATACATCTCCTTGTTGTGCAATGGTCCAGCCTTTTATTTCTTTGGCAGCGATTTCCACTTCATCTTTGGTCAACTTAATTTTTTTGTCTCCCAAATCGAGTTCGATTTCACCCGATTTTTCCAAACGGTCGATATCTTCGGGGGAAAGTTTACCGATTTTCCCGGCAATTTTCCCCATTTCTTTACCGTATTTAGGCCCTAATACTTTAAAGTTAGGTTTTACGGTTTTCACTATCACTCCCGACGCATCATCGAGCAATTGCATTTCTTTGACATTGATTTCGGATAGAATGATTTCTTTTACCGCTTCCAGATCTTTTCTGTCTTGATCTGAAAGTACGGGAATCATAATTTTTTGCAAAGGTTGACGCACTTTGAGCTTTTCTTTCTTACGCAAAGAGAGAGCTAAGGAAGAAACTAATTGTGCTTTTTGCATTTTTCTTTCCAAATCTTTATCGATTTGCTTTTCATCTGCTTTCGGGAAAGTAGATAAGTGCACCGATTCCACTTCTTCCTTTCCGGTAACTTCATTGAGGTCACGGAAAAGTTTATCGGCATAAAACGGAGCAATGGGAGACATCAGTTTAGCCACAGTATTCAATGCATGATAGAGCGTTTGATAAGCAGATATTTTATCGGCTCCCATTTGTCCTTTCCAGAAACGTCGACGACTGAGTCGCACATACCAATTACTTAAATCATCGATTACAAATTTTTGAATGGCACGAGCTACTTTGGTAGGCTCATAGTCCTCATAAAATTTGGTTACTTTTTCTATTAAGGAATTTAATTCCGAAAGAATCCATCGATCCAATTCGGGGCGTTCTGCATAGGGAATTTCTTCTTCGGCATAAGTAAAACCGTCCACATTGGCATATAAACTGAAAAATCCGTAGGTATTATATAAAGTGCCGAAAAATTTTCTACGCACCTCTTCAATTCCTTTCACATCAAATTTTAAATTATCCCATGGATTGGCATTCCAAATCATATACCAGCGAGTAGCATCCGGACTATATTTCTCAAGGGTTACAAAAGGATCTACGGCATTCCCCAATCGCTTAGACATTTTCTGACCTTTGGCATCAAGCACTAATCCGTTTGAAACCACATTTTTGTAAGCCACAGAATCAAACACCATAGTGGCAATAGTATGCAATGTATAAAACCAGCCTCTGGTTTGATCTACTCCTTCCGCAATAAAATCCGCCGGAAAGAATTTTCTCTCATCGATAAGCTCCTTGTTTTCAAAAGGATAATGCCATTGGGCATAGGGCATTGACCCCGAATCAAACCATACATCGATCAAGTCGGCTTCCCGTTTCATCGGTTTTCCTGAGTCGGAAACCAATATCACTTTATCGACAATATGTTTATGCAAGTCGATTTTATCATAGTTTTCTTCCGACATATCTCCCGGCACAAAATCATTAAAGGGATTTTCTTTCATCAATCCCGCCCGGATAGATTTTTCAATTTCTCCGATAAGCTCTTCTACCGAACCGATTATTTTTTCTTCTTTACCGTCTTCCGTACGCCAGATAGGAAGTGGAATCCCCCAATAACGTGAGCGAGAGAGGTTCCAATCGTTTGCATTCTCCAGCCATTTCCCGAAACGACCCTCTCCGGTAGATTTTGGTTTCCAATTGATGGTTTTATTCAACTCAATCAAACGCTCTCTCACCTGAGGAACTTTAATAAACCAAGAATCCAAGGGATAATATAAAACCGGCTTATCGGTTCGCCAACAATGCGGATAACTATGGGAGTGTTTCTCGGCATTGAAAGCCAAATTTTCATTTTTTAATTTGATAATGATATCCACATCAACGGGACGTTCGGGTTTTTCTTCATTTACATAATATTCTTGCTTGACATAACGACCGGCAAATTCACCCATTTCAGGGCGAAAACGTCCTTGTAAATCGACCAATGGAACCGGATTCCCGTTTTCATCCAAAACCAACATCGGGGGAACTCCGGCCGCTTTGGCAGCCTTGGCATCATCCTGTCCGAAAGTAGGCGCCATATGTACGATTCCCGTACCGTCTTCCGTGGTAACAAAATCGGCAGGAATCACTACAAAAGCTTTGTCTGCATCTTGATAAGGCAATGCATAGGGCAAAAGTTGCTCGTATTTGATTCCCGTCAAATCTTTTCCTTTGAATTCTTTAACGATTTGATAAGGAATTTTATCTTTCTCGGGGTTGTAGTTTTCGAAATCTTCTTCGGATTCCGCTTCTTTAAATTTTTTGCCAAAATGTTTGTTTACCAAGTTTTTGGCCAAAATAACATATTGCTTCTGAAAAGTATACGGATTGAAAGTTTTTACCAATACATAATCAATCTCAGGACCAACGGCCAATGCAGTGTTGGAAGGAAGTGTCCAAGGAGTTGTGGTCCAAGCCAAGAAATATAAATCGGCATCGAGATTTTGAAGCGTTTCGGGAAGTGATTCTTTTTTGGCTTTGAATTGTGCCACTACGGTATTATCGGATACATCCCTGTAACATCCGGGCATATTCAATTCATGTGAACTCAAGCCTGTACCTGCTTTTGGCGAGTAAGGTTGTACGGTATATCCTTTGTAAAGGAGATTTTTATCATAAAGTTGTTTCAGCAACCACCACACGCTTTCCATATATTTGGGTTTGTATGTAATATAGGGATCGTTCATATCTACCCAGTAACCCATTTCTTGTGTGAGGCGTTCCCATACATCGGTGTATTTCATCACCGATTTTTTACAGGCTTCATTGTATTCATCCACACTTATTTTTTTTCCTATATCTTCTTTGGTAATTCCCAAGGCTTTTTCCACTCCAAGTTCTACCGGAAGTCCATGTGTATCCCAACCGGCTTTTCTGGGAACCCGGTATCCCTGCAAAGTTTTGTAACGATTAAAGAGATCTTTTACCGTTCTACCCATCACATGATGAATTCCGGGCATTCCGTTAGCTGATGGAGGCCCTTCATAAAAAACAAATGTATTTTCCTCGGGACGGGTTTCCACCGATTTTTCAAAAATGCGGTTCTCTTCCCAAAATTTCTGAATCTCTTTTGCAAAGGCAGTCAAATCCAATCCTTTGTACTCTCTAAAACGCTTCATATACAATCTGTTAAATTATTGATTTGCAAAAATACAAATTAATGTATAGAATGAAAGTAATTTGGATTAAAAAGTTTAGAATTAACGAATATTATTCCGCATTTTCCGGGTCAAACTTTATAATATCAAATCATAAGATTCGTCTATTAAAGAGCCAATTAACTGATCAGATAAATTCCCATTTATAAGTAAAGTATTCCAGTGTTTTTTGTTCAGATGATAACCGGGCGTAATTTCAGCATATTTTTCTCTTAATTCCATAGATTTTTCCGGATTTGTTTTAACTGAAATTTTCAAAGGATCGGAGACTAAATTCATTAAAAGAAATATTTTTTCTCCCACTTTAAAAACCAACACATCTTCCCCAAAGGGAAGACTTTCTGTCACTCCTTTACGAGATAAAACATAATTCCGTATACCTTCTATATCCATAATGACCTTAAAATGTTAAAATTAAGAAAAAAATAAATCCGGGTATTATTTTTGCTGAAAACCCAACTAAACATTTTTTTATTAATTTTACAGAACGTTCTGCATATCAAGCCAGAACTTCTTATATTATAAATTGTGGTATTATGAAAAGATTTATCATTTTAGTGGCTCTATTGTTTTCTTTCTCGATTCAAGCTCAATATTTCGGTCAAAACAAACCCCGTTATGAGAGCTTTGATTTTAAAGTTTATGAAAGTCCGCATATCGAATTATATACTTATTTGAAAAATGATTCTTTAAAGTATGCTTTTTTGTATGATGCAGAAAAATGGTATAACCGCCATCACCGCATTTTTAAAGATACTTTTGATTATAAAATTCCTATTATTCTATACAACAATCATGCTGATTTTCAACAAACTACCGTTTTGTCAGGCGAGATCGGAGTAGGCACCGGCGGAGTTACGGAAGCTTTAAAAAACCGTATTACCATGCCGATTCGACCTTCCTCGGGACAGACCAGTCATGTTTTAGGACACGAAATGGTACATGCTTTCCAATATAATATTGTCAAAAGCGATGACTCCTTATCTTTTCAAAATTTAGGAAATACACCCCTATGGATGGTTGAAGGAATGGCAGAATATCTCTCTTTGGGGCGTTATGATTCTCATACCGCCATGTGGATGAGAGATGCCGTACAAGCCGGAGATTTTCCTCGTATTAAAGACCTTTATAAAAGCAAATATTTTCCTTATCGCTACGGGCAAGATTTCTGGGCTTATATAGGAGGAACCTATGGAGACCAATATGTTAAACCTTTGTTTTATGCCACTTTGCAATCCGGTTTAAAAGAGGCCGTAGATTCATTGTTTCATATCAAATTAGACAGTTTATCTAATAATTGGAAAAGAAGCAATGAGGAGTATTACAAACAATTTAAACCCGGGCGTGACTCGGTAGCTGTCGGTAAAGTGATTTATGACAAAAAAAATGCAGGAACAATGAATGTTTCGCCGGTAGTAAGTCCTGACGGAAATTATATGATCTTTTTATCAGAAAAAGATGTCCTGTCCATCGATTTATATATTGCCGATTTACATTCAAAAAAAATTAAAAAAATAGCAGAGAAATCTATTACGAACCATATTGATGCGATCGATGCTTACGAATCTGCCGGAACATGGTCGCCCGACAGTAAATATTTTGCCTATGTGGTTTTTAAAAAGGGAAAAAACCAACTGGCACTTGTAAATGCCGAAAAAAGAAAAGTAGAAAAAATTATTGACATTAAAGATTTGAATTCTTTCTCTTATCCCGCTTGGTCTCCCGATGGAAAATCTATTTTATTACTCGGGCAAGATGATGGAGTTTCGGATCTTTTTCTTTATCATTTTGACACAAAAAAAACAGAACGCCTCACCAATGATCCCTATGCCGAAATGCAAGCTTCATGGTCGCCTGACGGTAAAAAAATTATTTTTTCCACCGACTACTACTATGTAAAAAGAAATCTTTATCCGGTGAAATATCATATTGGTATTTTAGATTTGGAGAGCAAGCAAAAAAACTATCCCAATATATTTCCCGGTGCGAATAATTTTAATCCACAATATGGATTTGACGAAAGAGAAATATATTTCTTATCGGATTATGATGGGTTTAGAGATCTTTATCGCTATGATTTTGAAACCGACAAAATTTATAGATTAACAAAATTTTATACGGGAATTTCAGGGATAACAAAATACTCGCCGGCTTTTACCATTAATCGAAAGGAGAAAAAAATCATCTATAATTACTTCATTAATCATGAATATATATTAGCAGAAGCATCTATAAATCAATTCTACAATACGGAAATTACGGATATGCAAATCAAATTGGCACCATCCCTTTTGCCTCCCAATATCGACCTTAATCGCAGCCTGGTGGAAAGACTCTTACGTAACCGTTTCCCCGATTTAAAAATTGAAGTGGTTGAAAAGCCTTATAAACCCAAATTCAAATTGGACTATATCAGTAATATCGGAATAGGACTGAGCACAAATACCATGTACGGCACAGGAATGATGGGCGGCGTAAGTGCTATTTTTAGCGATATGCTTGGACAACATCAACTCTATACAGCCGCTTCTTTGAATGGAGAAGTATATGATTTTGCTTTTCAAGCTGCCTATTTCAATCAAAAACACCGGATCGGATGGGGAACTTCTATTTCTCACATTCCTTATACAAGTTATTTTCAATCTGGAATTAATTATGAATTAATATATAATAATGATACCATTCCTTTACCAAATTATAAAATTTACACTTTACGAATGTTTGAGGAAAAATTAGGCTTGTATTCCAGCTATCCTTTTTCCAAAAATTTAAGAGTTGAATTTGGCGGGTCGTTGGCACATTACTCATATAGAATTACCAGCAACACATTAATATACAATGGTTATTATTGGCAATACGTCAATGATTTATATAATAAAAAAGAACCTGCACCTGACGGATTTAACTTTCATGAACTAAATACCGCTTTTGTAGGAGATAATGCGGTTTTCGGACTTACCGCTCCTATGAAAGGGCAGCGTTACCGTATAGGCGTTACTCAATATTTCGGAAAAAACTATTTAAGTTCATTTTTGTTTGATTACCGCAAATATATTTTTCTTAAACCCGTTTCTTTTGCCTTTAAAGTTCAACATTTGAACCGGTTTGGCCCGGATGCAGAGAAATCCTATGAAGACGGAGGCGTCCTTCCTCCTCTCTACTTGGGATATGATTTCTTTTTACGCGGCTATACCTTTGATGCTCTATACGATAGTTCTTTAAGAGACCCCAACAGCCCTTGGTATAATGATTTAATGGGTAGCAAAATGCTATTGACCAATTTTGAAATCAGGTTACCTTTTACCGGCCCCGAACGCTTGGCTTTAATAAAATCGGGTGTATTCTTTACCGATCTGAACTTTTTTGTCGATGCCGGACTGATTTGGTATAAGGACAACAAAATTTCCTTAAAAAAAGACCCAAATGACCGGAATGTGAGGTATCCCTTGGTAAGTACCGGACTGTCTACCCGTATCAATCTTTTCGGGCAAATTATCATTCAACCCTATTATGCCATCCCGCTTTCTCTCAGTACGGGCGGAAAAGGTTATTTCGGTATAAACTTTTATCCCGGATTTTAGAACATGAAAAAGCTTTTACTTAAATATTGGTTTATTTGGTTGATAGGAGCAGGCAGTTTTCTCAGTTCTCTGTATGCTTATGCTCCTTATTTTGTCGTGGAAGTAAAAAATCCATTCATCATGACTGCCAAAGAATGGATTGAGGAGCCTGTACGCCCTGTTATCCAAAACAATCAAAAAAATCTTATGATTCCCGGATATGAAAACACGGCTTTGAGTATTCGAATTACATATAGTCAAAAACAACCTGCCAAAGGAAGCATTATCCTTTTACACGGAATTCGTTCCGACAAGAACAGTTTGATTGCGCAGGAAAATTATTTTTCCCGGCAAGGTTTCAATACCATCGCGATGGATTTGAGAGGACATGGTAACAGCCAGGGAGAATATTGCACCTATGGGTTTAAAGAAAAAAAGGATGTCAGTGCATTGATAGATTTTATTCTTAAAAAAACCGATTTGCAAACTCCCATTGGTATTTTCGGTCATTCTCTGGGAGGTGCTGTTGCTTTGCAAGCTTTGGCATATGACAAGCGATTGGAATTCGGGATCATCGAAAGCAGCTATTCCGATTTCAGTAAAATAACTTCCGATTATAATGATTATTATGCCGGTTTTAGCGCTGAGTTGTGGACCCAAGATCTATTGGAAAGAAGTGGAAAAATAGCCGGTTTTGATCCCCAAAAAATCAATCCGGCGGAATCCTGTAAGAAAATCACTCAGGCAGTTTTTATAGCCCATGGCACAGAAGATCAAAAAGTTAACCCCAAGTATGCAAAAATTAATTTCATTAATCTTTCTTCCAAAAAAAAAGTATTTTATCCGGTAGAAAAAGCCCATCATAATGATGTATGGGAAACCGGTGGAAAAGCTTATCATCAAGCTATTTTACATTTTATCGATCAAGTCATTAGCCAAGAAGAAAAATCTCAATCCTGACTTTCTCTTTGTAAAGGAAGTGTAGAGCATCTCAATAGTCCTTCCTGTTTGGATATTTCGGCATATGGCACTTCTTCCACTATAAATCCTTGCTCTCGTAACCAATCATTCAATCTCTTATTGTTTTGCTCGGAAACTACAACATCCGGGCGAATGGAAAAGACATTGGAATACATATCATACATTTCGTCTTTTGTGATATGAAATAAGTTTTCCTGTCCGAATAAATCGACTAAAAAATTGTATTGGTTTTCATCGAGGAAGCCCTCTTTATGTATAATGGCTTTACCTTTCCCGAGCGGCTGGAACACACAATCCAAATGCAAGGCATTTTCACGCGGATCAGTATTGGATTTTTTTAAATCAAACGGAATTACTTTTTTATCGGGAAAGACTTGTTTCAAAAAATCAATGGCTGCCGCATTGGTTCTGGCGGTGATATAATCCGGATAATCGGGACGACGATAAGTTCCAACAAATATATAATCTCCCCATGGCATCACATCTCCTCCTTCTATATGTACTTCTTCCGGAGGATAATAAATTTTGTTTTTATCAAATTGTTTAAGGATAGGTTCAATCGCTTGAAATTCGTTTTCGCGATCGGGAAGAATATTCGATTTTATAAATTTATCGTCAACCACAAATCCAATATCCCGTGTAAAAATCTGATTGACATTTTCCAAGGGCTCTGGACGATATACTTTCACGCCGTATTTTTCCAAAATCGTTTTGAAAGCATTCATTTCTTTCACCATATCCTCTTCTTTGGGGTAGGTACCTTTCAAAACATGTTCTCTGGATTTTGGGTCATAACATTGGTCAGGAGTAGGAATGGGACCGGGCGAATCCGCACGTCCCAAAATAACACTTTTCAGTGGTGAGATCTCGTCTTTTATATGAAATTGTTGGGGCATTTTTTTCTTATTTTGATTGAGCCAAAAATAAGATTTTAGTAAGAATTTTTAATGATTTTTAATTTTTTTTAACGACTTAATTTTTTTCCGTTTTGATAATAAAAATTCAAACGCCGATTAAATTTAGTTTTAAAAGTATCGGTTATTTTAAGAACCTGATTGTCATAGTTTAAAAACTTCCCATTTACCTTTCCTTTGAAAACAGGAGAAAGTATATTGACAATATATTTTTCATTAATTCTCACAAAATGATGGGGTAATTTATTTTCGAGTTTACTTAAAGAACCCGGTAACATATAAATTTTGTTTTCTTTATTTTTTACCCAAACATAATTGGGAATTATTTGTAATTTTTTAGGTAAACTATTTTTATCCGTCGTTAAATATATTATATCCTCATAATTTAAAATTACTTCCGACACTTGCATCTTTCCTGAATTTTTAAGTTCTTTTAAATAATCGGTCAAAACAACTATCCCTTTAGCTTTTGATGCATTCTTTCCTTCTTGTCTTTTTAAGATAATTAAAATTTTTCTCAATAATTCTTTTTTATCCAAAACGGGCTTTGTTTTTACCATAAAATCTTCCATATTTGTGGCAAAAGCTTCGATAAATGTATGCTCATCATTGTGTTCCGTAACATATAAGAAAGGAATGTCATATTGATTTTGAAGAATTTTCCCCAGGTCTATTCCACTTCTATCTCCTTGTAAGTTTATATCTAATAAGACTAAATCCGGAGATCGTTGTTCAATTCTGTTCAATGCTTCATCTACACTAGGTGTATAAGGAGCTACTTCAAAATTTTGTTCCTCTAAGAAAATACGCAACCTTCTGAAAAGAATGGCTTCATCTTCTACAATTAGCAAATGTTTTTTCATAGTGAAATATGTTTTTAAGTTTCAGGGAAAATAATTTCCACTTTCATTCCTTTTGTTCCGTCATATTTAAATTGGCCTTTTAATTGTTTAGCAATCAATCTCATTATTTCCAAACCAAAGCTTCTTATTTTCAAAATATCAAAATCCGAAGGAAGCCCTTTTCCATTATCCAACATTTGTAAAATATATTCTTTTTCCCGTTTAAAGAATTTGATCTGCACCTTACCTTGTTGTTTGTCGTCAAAGGCATGTTTAAAAGAGTTTGTAATAAATTCATTTACTAGTAAACCAAGCAATAATGATTGATCTGCCTTTAATTTGATATCTTCATCTATTTGATTTTCAATTATAACCGGTTTGTCTTCAAAAGATTTTTTTATGGTGCCGGCCAATTTGTCCAAATATTTTTTCATCGACAAATTTGTAACATCGGCTTCCTTATATAACTGTTGATGTATTTGATTTATACTGTTGATTCTTAAATTTAAATTCTCCAAATTTTGTATTAATTCCGGTTGATTAACAAATTTTTCTTTTAATTCATCGATTAGTGCAGAGATAGTAGCCAGATTATTTTTTATACGATGATGAAGCTCTCTTTGCAATTGTTCTATCAGTTGTTTTTGTTTAAGGTTTCTTTTATAATAAAAGCCAGTAACACCTAAAACAATAATAGCCCCTAATATGCCCAGGCTTAAAAGTTTTTTGTCTTGTCGTACTTGATTTAAACTCAAATCTTTTTCCAATTTTTCCGCTTTAAGATTTAATATCTCTTTATCTTTTTTTTCTGCTTGGTATTGGGATTCAATTTCAGCAATTTTACTGTCCCTTTGCACTTTATCAATTGAGTCCGAATAGCTTTTCCATTTTTCTAGATAAAATACAGCTTTTTGCGGTTGATTTTGAGTTTTATAAAACTTATAGGCTGTTTTATATATATTTGATAATTTATATATATCATTATTATGAGGATTTTTCACCAAATCATTGATAAATTTATCTACTTCTTTAAATTGCCCTAGTTTAAGTAAAGTTTCCAATTTTAAACTAATGGCATAATTAATTAAATTTTTATCTTTTATGGACTTGGCAATTGTAATAGCGCTATCCGAAAATTTAATAGAATTCCCATAGTTTCCATTAAGACGATAGGCAATGGATAAATTATTATAATTATCAAATATTTGTCGTGTATCATTTAATTCTTTGGCTGTATTTAAAGCTTTGGTAATATATTTGATTGCGTAATCATAATTTCCTGCCATTCCATAATTTATTCCCAATCCTTTATAGGCATTATATATATAATTTTTATTTTTTATTTTATTTTCATTAGCAATAACCTTTAAAAAATATTTCTCTGTTTTTTTTGATTGTCCTAATCTCAAATAAGAATAAGCCAAATAATTTAGAGCATTCATTTTACTATCCACACAATTGTCTTTTTCTGCAAAATCACTTTGTATTATAAAATTTTCTATTGCTTTATTTAATATATTTTTATTATAATATGCCAAGCCTTTATTTCCATAAAGAATACTTATAATATTATAATATTTTTTATTTGTTTTTAATTTGTTTGTATCAACCAAAGCCGTTGCTCTTTTATAATATACCAAAGCACTGTCATAGTTATGGAAATAATAATACGTACTTCCTATAAGGTCCAATCCTTTCAATATATTCAAAGTATCTTTAGAATTTTTCAGTACTTCCTTTGCAAAGAAAATAGATTTGGTTTTATCATATTTATATTTATAAAACTTATTTTTCAGTTTCAATGATTTTATAAGATAATTACTGTTATTGTATTTTTTGGCATATTCATATAAGCTATCAATATATATTGACTGTTTAGATTTTGCCTCTAAAGTGGCTAATTGATAATAGTTTCGTAAAGAATCTTCAACACTATTAGAATTCTTTAGCTGAATTTTTAAACTATCTAATTTAGGCACTTGACTCCATCCAATCCAAAAAGAAAAAAAAAGAAGAAGAAAATATTTTTTTATCATACAAGGATGTTTTTTGCATTAAATTAATATTTCATAAAAATATGTAAAAAAATTGAAAACTTAAAATATTGTTAATTAAAAATTAAAAAATAACATAAATAAATTTGATTTAACCTAAATTTCATTAAAATTAAATGACATCTCACCTACTCATAAGCAAATTTCATAAAAATTTTATAAAAAAATAAAGCTCGATATTTTTACAAAACAAAAGTCGAGAATAAGCCGAAAAAACGACTATAAAAAACGGAAGTAGGTATTAATTAAATTAATTTATTATGAAAAAATTCACTATTTTTTTTCTGTTTTTTATATTAAGTATAAATAACAATGCTCAAATTTTAAATAAAGATGACGGAATGGTTAATTTAGGTATGGGAATGGGAGCCTATTATGGTAATGGAAATGGTTTTAAAATTGATGTTCCTCCCATTTATGGTTCTTATGAATATATGATTGATGATAATATATCAGTAGGCGGTTTTATGGCCTATATGCATGCAAGTTATAATTTATCTTCAATATATGACCCTTATAAAATTTCTTGGAATTATTCTTATTTTAATATTTCGGCGTTGGGAAATTATCATTTTTATAATACAGATAAATTAAATGCATATGGAGGACTAAAATTAGGTTACACTAATATTACCGCAAATTATGGAAGTAATGACTCAGAGGTTAATCAAATATTAAATGACTATGATAGTGAATCCAGTGGAATTTTATTTGGGTTTCAAATTGGTGGAAGATATTTTTTTACAGAAAGTTTAGCATTTAACATGGAATTGGGCTATGGAATTGCTTTATTGAAGGGAGGACTAACCTTTAAATTTTGAACAAGAAAGAAAATGACATAATTAGCTTAATTATTAAAAATGCATATTTATTTTATTTTTTTTTAAAATAATATATAAATATATGATAAGTAATTTAAAATTAAATAGGCTGTCTCAAAAGGCAGTCTCTTTTTTTATAAAAAATATCTCGTCATAACATTGCGTTACACAAAAAAAGAAGTGTAATGATAAAAAGAGACACAAGCGTTTATATAAAGCGCACGCAAAAGGATTACAGTTTATCCTTAAAATTACAAATTATAACATAAATCGAGCAAGGTCGCATAGGGAAACCGAAGCAGAAAAGAAGTATGGTATACAATCTTATTCCACTATTTTGAGATAGTTAAGAAAATATGGTAGCTTTAGATTAGCAAAGAGTTTAGGAACAGATACACCTGACTGGTCAGATAAAATAATAGTACATAAAAATAATCTATATAGCATAGGATATTTTCTAAAAAAACTATATTTCAATTTATCTAATCAAGATGAGTTCTTAGGGGGTGATTGCCGCTATCATTATTATGTATTAAAATTTTTGATAGAATAAACCTATGATTTAATCTCCAAAAGCCCTGACAAGAATATAGGCAAAAATATCAAACA
>JAMOVT010000106.1 GCA_027061855.1 Flavobacteriales bacterium | reverse complement strand
CTTTTGAGATCCTTTCTTTTAATGGCGCTAAACGAAGAAGCGGATTTCATGGTAGCCACTGCCGAAACAGGAACGGAAACCAGTTTTCCCGTTTGCTGATCCCTGTAAACGATGTGCTGATTCATCAAACTTTGCCGGTCATAGCGATATTTCTTGTCCATACGTACATTAATCGGATAATCATCGTCTCCTACTTTATAACGATCCACTTCGTTTCCGTAAATTGCCGTCCGCAAGGCCATTCCGATTTGTCCCGTATGTATTCCCAATCTTCCGGCTTTTTCGCGATCGATATATACGGGCAATTCGGGTTTGTTTTTATCGACGTCGAGTTGCAAGCTTTCTATTCCCGGAATATGAGCATCATCGAGGTATTTTTTCACTTTTAAGGCTTCGGTGAGCAGTTGATCATAATCATCGCCGGTGAGTTCCAAATCAATGGGAGGTCCCGTAGGGGGTTTATGTTGGTCTTTATCCGCCCATACTTTTATGCCCGCTTTCCCTTTTACCATTTGGCGGATATCATTGAGAATATGGGAAGTATTTACTCCTTTGCGGTATTTAAAATCGACAAAATCCAATATGATTTTTGCTTTGTTAGGTGTCTTTCCTCCTTGTGGGCCTTTGTTGGGATCTCCTGTTCCTTCACCTACTTGTTCGATAATGGAAGTAAGAAGAAAATTATAATTGTTTTTCTTGAAATAGTTTTGGATTTTTTTTGTTACTTCTTTTGTGTATTTGTCAACTACTTCTATATCGGTTCCTTCCGGATATTCGATATATACATAGATTTGGGAAGGTTCCGTATCCGGAAAGAAACTGATTTTGGGAGGAAAAATTTTTAATAAAACAAACGAAAAAAACAACAGTAAAACCGTACCGAAGAAAAAGAGATATACATTCTTCCCTTTTAATGCGAAACGAATAGTACTTTCGTACCATTTTTCCAATTTAGGAAGAAATACCTCTTGAAACCATTTGATAACGTCAACCAGTACAAAATAATACAAGATTTGCCATAAAGCGACTAATATCAGTAAAAAGCCAATGGCATTAAAAGCATATTTCATCTGTACCGAATGAGCGATAAATATTTTTAAAAGGAAGAAAAATATTCCTGCACCAAAAAAGACGAAAAACTTTTTTAAAACTTTTTCACGGGGCAATTTTTTCTCTTTCATTTTCATATATTCCACCGTGAGAACCGGATTGATGACCAAGGCAACGAAAAGCGAACTTGATAATACAATGATTAAGGTAATTGGAAGGTATTTCATAAATTCTCCGATAATTCCGGGCCAAAAAGCCAACGGAATAAAGGCAACCAAAGTAGTAGCTGTTGAAGCAATAATAGGCCATGCCACTTCCCCCACGGCATATTTTGCCGCCTCAAAGGGCTTGTATCCTTGTTGCCGGTATCGATAGATATTTTCCACGATAACTATCCCGTTGTCTACCAACATTCCCAGGGCCAATACAAGAGCAAACAAAACCATGGTATTTAATGTTACTCCCAGCATACTCAAAATCAAAAACGACATCAACATGGAAAGAGGAATGGCAATTCCCACAAAAAGCGAATTTCGGAAACCCATAAAAAACATCAATACCACTACTACCAGAATCATCCCCAAAATGATACTGTTTTCCAAGTCGGCTACTTGTGCACGTGTCTTGTTTGACATATCATTGGTAATACTAATGTGGATATCTTTGGGAAAAACTTCTTTTTTTGATTTTTCAATAATTTCTTTGATTTTGTCGGAAGCTTGAATTTGATTGGCACCGCTTCTTTTTTTAATGTCAAGCATCACTACGGGCTGGCCGAATTCACGGGCATAACTCTCCGGATCTTGTTGTTTGAATTTAATTTTGGCCACATCGCGTAAATAGGTGACTTTGTCTTTGGCTTTACGAATAACAATATTCCCGATTTCCTTCGGATCTTTGATCTCGCCGATTACCCGTACATTTCTGCGAATCCCTCCTTCTTTTAAGTCTCCTGCCGATATGGTAAGATTCTCATTTTTTATAGCCTCTTCAATACTGTGAAAATTTATATTCCGGCTGACCATTTCATTGAGATCCACCGCTACTTCCACCTCTTTGTCTTGGACTCCGCGAATATCCGCCGCTGAGATTTCGGGTAATTGTTCGATTTCATCTTGTAAATATTCGGCAAATTCTTTGAGTTTTTGTGCCGAGTAATCCCCCGAAATATTTACATTCATTATCGGTTTGAGCTCTGATAAATCCAATTTCATCGCTTTGGGGTCTTGGGGCAAATCCGTCGGCCATTCATTTTTTCCCATCGCCTCGTCGATTTTGTCTTTTACATCTTGAAGGGCTTTATCGGGATCCACATCAAAAGTAAATTTTATGTCGATACTGGAAAAACCCGATTGAGAAGTAGATTTGATCTCATCAATCCCTTTGATTTTTTTGAATTCTTTTTCCAAAGGCCGGCTGATCAGATTCTCAATGTCTTCGGCCGAATTTCCCGGGTAGGGAGTAGTGACAAAAACCTCAGGTGCGGCAATATCGGGGAAAGCTTCTCTGGGCATACCGATATAAGAAAGCAAACCGCCTATGGCGATGATAAAAATAAGCAGTTTAACCGTATTGCTATTTTTTAAGGAAGCCGTAGATAAAGAAAATTGTTTGTATATTTTTTTCATTTTATTCATTCTTTTAAAAGATATTATTCCCAACTACTCATTTGTTTTTTATTTTCCTTCCGGGGGAATAATTAACTTTTGTCCCTTGTGTAATGTATTGGATTTTAAGTGGTTCCATTTTTTAATATCTTCCACAGGGACACCATATTTTTTGTGAATGCGGTAAAGAGTTTCGCCTTCTTTTACAATATGGAATTTTACTTCTTTTGAAGAATCTTCCTCTTGTTGAGTTTGTTTTTCGACGGATGAAAGGGTTGTAGGATTATCGCTTTGTTCGATTTTTACTAAATCTCCGGCTGATAAACCGCGTGCTCCTTCCAAAGCGATCAAATCTCCTTCTTTCAATCCGGATTTGATCCAAATCCTGTCTTTATAATAAGGTCCGGTTTCAACCGGGCGTTTTTGTACTTTATAAAGGTTTTTGTTACTGTCTTCCGGAACAAGAACATATACAAAATTATTTCCTTCGCGGTCTTCCTGCAAGAGAGAAAGAGGAATAACAATCACATTGTCTTTTTCCAAATCTTTGATTTTAATATTTCCCGTGAGATTAGGCTTCAATTCTTCGTCGGGATTAAAAATATTTACCCTGATTTTGAACGTGCGATTACTGGGATGTATAAAATTCCCCACATAAGAAACCTGTGATTGTATTTGTTTGTTTAATTCGGGAAAATCAATGATTACCGGGGTTCCTTTTTTAATTTGGGGTAAATATTTTTCAGACACATCGGCTTGTGCATATACTTTTGTAAGGTTTACCAGTCTGGCTACCGGCATTTGTGGGGCAGCTATTTCTCCTTCTTTTACCATAAGATCATCTAATGTGCCGGAAATAGGTGCTTTTACCCGCATTTTTTCAAGCTGTATTTGTAATGTTTGCAATTTTCGGGCAAGAGCATCTTTCTTTGTTTTCGCTTGTAAATAGCTCATTTCGGAGCCGATTTTTTGCTCCCATAACCTTTTTTGTCTTTCATAGGCGGTTTGAGCCAATTCAAATTGGGTTTGTACTTCACCTATTTGGCTTCGAAGTGCGCTGTCATCCAATAGCATGATTACTTCTCCTTTTCGGACCCTGTCTCCTTCATTTTTGTAAATTCGTTTTACTTGTCCCATTGCTTCGGGCTTCACCAATACATTTCCGTCGGTATCTATATTTCCTTGGAGTTCTATATAATGAACAAACTTTTCAGGTTGTATGGTTTTTGCTTCTATAACCGGATAATCTTTTTCCTCTTTTTCTCCCAATTTTTCATTGATTTTGACTAATAGAGTATGCAAACTATCGATTTGTTTTTCGATGATTTCTTTTTGTTGAAGAAGATCATCCGTAGTGGCAGTTTCATTTTTTTTGTGTTTGCATGCATTTAATAAAACAAGTCCGATTCCTATTCCGATGATATATTTTTTCATTTCTTATCTGATTTTCTTAAATTAATTTCTTCCCAATAAATTTTCCAAAGCAATTTTTTTATTGATAATATTCACAATAGATTGTAAATATTGTTGTTGTGTTTGATATAATTGCAAACGGGCTTGGTTCAGTTGAAAACTATTTCCAACCCCTTCTTTAAATTTTATGTTTTCTTTTTTTTCGATTTTTTCAGCCAAAGCAAGATTCTGCTTAGCGACTTCATAATTCTTAAAGGCATGCTCATATTCGTTTTTCAACTGGTCAAACTGCATTTTTAATTCTCTCTCTTTGGATTTTAAATCCTGTTGAGCATTTTCAAAATCGAGTTTGGCTTGTTGCACTCTGGCGGTTCTCCCCAAACTACTGAAAATAGGAATGCTGATATTTATCCCGAAAAGGGATTGCTTATACCAAGATTGTGAATCTTCAAAAAATTTAAAATCATTGTTATATGCATTTTTGCCATAATTGACAAAGGCGGCAATAGTAGGCAGAGCTTTGCTTTTTTCATACCTGATTTGAAGTTTTTTGGCATTGAGCTGGTTTTCGGAAATTTTATAATCGATGTTTTTTTTCAAATCCAATGTGCTGGATAGTAAATTAAGGTCCATTCCTTTTTCTTTCAGGCTTTCAATATTATCCGTTAATTCAATAGGAGCATCGATTTCTCTTCCCAAAGTATAATTAAGCATCTCATAAGCGATTTTTTTCATCCGGTTGGTATAATCCCATTGATTGGTTAAGTTTGCCAAGGTCAATTTCAATTGCTCGACATCGGTTTCTTCTACCAGACCGTTCTTATACATTTGTTCAACCTCAAATAAATTTTGTTTAACGGTGGCAATATTATTATTCAAGATATTTAAACTTTCTTCGGTTAGCAATGCGTTGCCATAGGCATTTACCACTGCTTCTCTTATCTTCTGCTTGGTTTTTATGGCAGCGTTTTCCGATATTTTTTTATAAGTGCGTGACGACTGCAATCCTACCAAATAGGAACCGCTGAAAATGAGTTGTTTTAAAGTCGCCGACCATTTCATATTTTGCTCGGTGCCGAATTTTACCGGGACATAGGCATCTGCCGGAGCATTGGGGTTCATAATGCGGGCAGGAAGAAGCTGCACAGGTTGTTCGATAAATTTTTGATAGGAAGCCTCTCCTTCAATCTGCGGAAATCCCATGGAAGTGGTTTCCCAAACTTTTTTCTGGGCTTTAAGTACTTCATTTTCAGATTTAATCACATTCGCATTATGCTCCAAGGCATAGTCGATGGCTGATTCCAAACTGAATCCTTGTTCAAAATCTTGTGCAAAAAGCAGGGGGAAACCCATTAATA
>JAMOVT010000105.1 GCA_027061855.1 Flavobacteriales bacterium | reverse complement strand
AAAGAGTAATAAAAGTGGCCATAGCCAATAAATTAATAAAGCAAGCATTCGCTATTGTAAACAGTGGAAAAAAATATGATGAAAATTATACAAAAAAATTTGGATTTTAACACAGTTCATCCCGACATAGCAAAGCGACGAGGGATCTCTGTTTGGTTATTATAGCCGTGTCTGGTTTTCGATACAATCCACCTAAGGCGTATCACTTCCGCCAACTTCGTTGGGGACACGGTAAATTGACACTACTTCCGGCTTCCGACTTCCGGCCTCAGGCATCCGGCCTTTTACCCGTGTCTTGTTCTTGATACAATCCCGATATCTCACTCCGTTGAGAATCGGGACACTCGCCGTGCTCCGACGAAGTTGTGAGAATTTACACTCTTTCCGGTTTCGGCATATTCAATCACTCACAAGGCTTAAAATCTATCGTTTCTGCTCAATTTCTTTTCTATTTTATCACAGGCAAGGATTTATACGGCAGCGGGATTTGAGGATATAATTGCTTTTAAATT
Organism: Flavobacteriales bacterium; assembly: GCA_027061855.1. Taxonomy (GTDB): domain Bacteria; phylum Bacteroidota; class Bacteroidia; order Flavobacteriales; family Flavobacteriaceae; genus JALSPZ01. The sequence continues at coordinate 24,113 of JAMOVT010000105.1, read as the reverse complement.
AAGCGGCACAAAAAAATATTTTAATTATAGTCATAAAAAAAACCGCTTAAAAGCGGCTTTTTTTAATATTTAATGAGAATCAAATCATTCGTTGAATAAGATTTTCACCGTTTTTAATTTTATACATAATCACTCCGGCAATATGCATTAGAATCAAAGCACCGAGAGTAAATACCAGAAATTCGTGAATTTCGAGCAAATCGTGATTTAATTCGGCGCCGGTAGGGAAGGGGCCGCCAAAATCATAAGCCAAAGCGCCTGTTTGATAAATGGCATAAAAACCTACCATTGGGGCAAGAATCATAAGAATATACATTAAGGAATGAATGCCTTTCACCAGTTTTTCGTGTAAAGGACTGTAATATTTAATGTCCGGAGGAAAATGATCTTTGTTCTTATATTTATAGGCTATGCGAATCAGAGTTAGAAATAGAACACTTACTCCCATCAAAGCATGACGTTTATAACGGAAGAAATTTTCTTCATTAAAAGGATAATCTTCCATACCCAGACCTGAAATAAATAAAAGAACAATCAGGATAAAAGTAATCCAATGGATAAAGCGAAAAAATTTAGGGTATTTGGCAGTTGTACTCATAGTTACTAATTTTTTGGTTTATGACAAAAATAAGAAGAATTTATTTAAAATGAATTTTGCTATAAAAATCCCATAATACGATTCCGGCACTTACGGCGATATTAAAAGAATGTTTGGTTCCGAATTGAGGGATTTCCACACAAGCATCCGAAGCGTTAACAATTTTTTGTTGTACTCCTTTTACTTCATTACCAAAAATCAGCGCATAGGTTTGATTTTTTTCGGGATTGAATTCTTGAAGCGGAATACTGCCTTCGGCTTGTTCGATACTGATGATTTTTGCCTCATCTTTTTTTAAGGCATTTATGGCATCGATGGTATTTTCCATATATTCCCATTCCACCGTTTCGGTAGCTCCTAATGCCGTCCGGTGAATATCTTTATGGGGAGGCCGGGCGGTAATTCCGCATAAGTATATTTTCTTCACACGGAAAGCATCCGAAGTGCGAAATACGGAGCCGATATTATTTAAACTCCTGATATTATCTAAAACAACAATCAACGGACTTTTTTCCGCCTTTTTAAATTCTTCGGGTTTTAGACGCTTTAATTCGCTGTTTTTTAATTTTCTCATCAGAATAATTTTACTTTGCAAAAGTAGTTTGAAATTATAGATGTAACAAATTATGCTTACTTTCGTTTAATAAATGAAACCAAAATAATACATGACCGAACTGGAATTTATTCATACGGTAAAAAATATAGAGGACAGAATGTATCGCTTAGCCAAATCGATATTGATATCGGAAGATGAAGCGGCAGATGCCGTACAAGAGATTTGTGCCAAGTTATGGACCAAACGGACTCAACTGGATAATGTTTCAAACAAAGAAGCTTATTTTATGCGTGCCGTTAGGAATTACTGTTTGGACAGGTTGAAATCAAAACAATCCAAAGAAACAAGGTTCGATAATATTTCTTTTAAAACAAAAGCTTTTTCCAGTGAGAAAAACTATGAAAAAAAGGAGGCATACAATTTGGTATTAAAATTGATGAATGCTTTACCGGAGAAACAGCGGGTAATTATACAACTGCGCGATATCGAAGGCTATAAATTTGAAGAAATAGCCGAGATAGTAAATATGAAAGAAAACGCAATCCGGACTGCCTTATCCCGGGCGAGAAAAACGCTAAAAGAGGCATTGATTAAACAATATGAATATGGATTACAATACAATAAATAGCATTATTCAAGCTTATCTTGAAGGGGAAACCACTCTTGAAGAAGAAAAAGTATTGCAAGAATATTTTGCCGGAGAGAAAGTGGCTCCTGAACATTTAGCGCTAAAAAAACTTTTTGATTTTTATCAAGAGGAACGCAGTTTGAAAAATCCTAACCCATTGCATTTTCAAACTTTGAAGCGAAGGAAGAATTATAAATTGGCTACGGCTGCCGTTTTGGTTTTAGGCTTGGGCTTGTTTGGTCTGTTTAATATGAAAAACACCAATCAAAACGATGCTTATGCAGATACAAAGTCCAAAAAAGAAATCTACAAGGAAGTAAAAAAATATTCTTCGGATTTAAACAAAGGAATAAAACAATTGAGTGCTTTCGGATTTATAGGAAACACCGGTTCACAAAAAAAGGTAAAAAAAGATTCCTTAAAAAATAAAAATACTAAAAAATAAAAAAATGAAAACAAAATTAACTATTTATATATTTCTAATAAGCTTTGCCATTTTCGGGCAATCTTTTACAGAAAAATACGAGGACATCGATGATGTAACTTCCGTAATCGTGACTGAAGAAATGTTTAAAATGCTGGGCTCCATTACTCCGGAAGGAGAAAATGCAAAGGAAGAAATCGAAGCTTTAAAAGACTTGACCGGCTTGATTATTATTTCTACGGATAATCCTCAATATAAAGATCAAATGTTAAAAGATGCTCAAAATTATATTCAAAAAAAGAATATGAAAGAGCTTTTACGAATCAATGACAAAGAAGCCAATGTAAAATTTTATGTCATCAAAGGAGATAAGGATTATATTGCTAAAGAATTGGTTATGATTGTGGTCAAAAAGACAAATCCGGCTGAAACGGTAATTATGGACTTAACCGGCACTATTGATTTAAGAAAATTATCCAAACTCAATTCAAAAGTAAATATGGTAGACAAAAAATATTTTGAAGAAGTGGAACAAAAAATGAATCATAACGAATAGCGATGAAAAATATATTTTTATTATTTACCGGCTTTATCTTATTAAGCAGTTTAACTTCTTGTAAAAAAGACCGTTTGGAAGATTATTTTGTAAAAGCTTCTGAAAACCCCGATTTTTTTGTGATGAGCTTGCCGGCAAGTGCGATTGAAATCGATAAATCAAAACTGGACAAAGAAACTTTGTCGCAAATTGAATCGGTTAAAAAAATAAATTTGTTATTATATAAAAAAGAAGATGCCAAGAATACAGAAAATGAGGAATATAAAAAGGTAGAAGAAATTTTAAATCATCCGGATTATAAGAAATTATTAGAGATAAAAAATGAGGGACGGCAATTGGAATTTTTATATCAAGGTGAGCCTCAATCCATTCATAAAATTACTTTTTTGGGACGGGATGCCAATGGAGATTTTGTTTTGGGCTTGGTAAAAGCAAAACATTTAAGTATCGATGCCTTGGTCAAGGCAATGGAACATGTAAAACGAGTCGACAATCATCATATCACCGAGTTTATCGATACCTATGGAAAACATTCTAAAAAAATAAAATAACCGGGTTATTTTTCGATTTTGATTTTATATTCCTTATTGTTCTTATTTTCTAATTTTCTTCCCCGCAGCCACGGATTCAATAATTTTAATTTTTTGTAGTTGGTTCCTCTTTCTTTGGCAAAGCTTGCCAAATTTTCAATTGTGCTATCTATCGTAACAGTTTGATACTCTTGCGGTTTATATAAGTCGGAACGGCTTAATATAAATCCGAATTTATCCGGATTCTCCAAAATTTCTTTAATAATGATAATACGCGGAATATAGCGGGAAGTTTCTTGGCCTAAATATAAATCATAATAAGAATTTACTTGTTGTTTTTCCAGTTCCGAAGATATTTTGGTCATTCCAGCATTATAGGAGGCTGCCGCCAAGGTCCACGAACCTAATTTTTCTTTGGCATTTTTCAAATATATGCATGCTGCTTCCGTGGCTTTTTCCAAGTGGTACCTTTCGTCGACATCCCCGTTGATTTCCAATCCCAATTCTTTTCCTGTTTTTTTCATGATTTGCCAAAAACCTTTGGCTCCCGCAGGAGAAGTGACATTTTGCAGGCCACTCTCGGCAACGGCCAAATATTTAAAATCATCGGGGATCCCATTTTTCTTTAATATCGGTTCAATAACGGGAAAATATTTATGCGCTCTTTTAATCATAAGAAGCGTATTGGATTGCCAATAGGTATTGACCAGTAGTTCTCTGTCTATTCGCTCACGGATATCAATTTCCAGTATGGGAACTTTCTCATCCACAAGTGTCAAACTATCGGGTAGGGGAACGGCATAAATACGGTAATCATTGAGAAATCCGTTTTTTACTGCGGTTTCCGTATGCGGATCGCTTTTGAAGTTATACCCGGCCAATCCGGCTAATAGCAATAGTAAAACACCTGAGATAATTTTGTTCATTTGTAAAAATTTATTAGAATCATTCAAATATAATCTAAAAATGATGGGAATACAAATTATTTTTTTGAGTTTTTTAATCTCTTGAATTTTCTCCTGCATTTGAAAAGTAAAAGGATCAAAGAGAAAGGTGAACGTAATAAATTACGGATTAATGATAACACTGCGAAGCCTGAGGAACGAGGGCTGTGGCAGTCTTTGGAAAACGGTGTTCCGTTCTGCCTCATCTTCCGAAAAATTCCTGCCTTGTTACCAAACAGAAATCCGGCAATTTTTTATTTTTTATAAACCGGTAAATATACCTATGGTTTTCTTCCAATACCTCCACTTTGTTGGTAACGGGATTTAGAGTATAACTCATACGCTTATTACCCAAATGGTCTTTGTAGATATAGACATAGCGGTAGGCCGCCGGGCTGTTTCCGGTATCTCCGTAAACGGCTTTAACATAACCCTCGGCCGTAGGGAAAAACAATAATTTGCCTGCTTTGTATTGAAAACCGCCTATATACTCCGTTTTTACCTGCTTGCTGCTGTCCGCTACCTCCTTGCTCCACTTTGTACCTGCGGCGTCAGAAATCATTATATTTATAACGTGCTTCTCCATATACCATGATAACAAATCCCCAATTTAATATCAATAAAGTAATTATAATGTACGCAATAATTTTATCAGTTTTGTTTATCTTAATATCAGTTTTGTCTAAAAAATGCTTTCTTTTATAATAGATTATTGCAAAAATAATTGCAGCGATTATCAATAAAAATGCCATATTAAATTTTAAATAGGACAACCCCGTATAATAGTAAGCAATTCCTTTTACTAAGTTAAAAACAGAAGCCAATAATAAACTTAAAGAAAATAAGGATGTTATTAATGGATCATCCCAATCATTATCATAATATTTGTAAAAAATTGAAAAAATTATATATAAATATTTCATTCTGTTCCGATTAGTTATCTGCCCCAAGGCAAGAAAGTTTCGTTATACCATTTAAGTTTACCAAGCCCCTTTTTTCCTAATATATCATGTCCTATATACCAAGCAAATGAAATTGGATTTTTTCCAAAAGTAGTAATGGTATTACTCCCGGCTTCTATTCCAAAAGCTAAATGATTACCTATCGTTTGCTTTTCATAACCACCATAATAATCATCTACAATATTTTTATATTCTAAAACACCAAATGCCCTAGAAACAAACCCCAAAGTTTTACCTTTCATAAAATTGGACTTCATAAGTTTTTTAGTTCCTGTATATTGATTAAAACCTTTTCTGTTATTAAATGAATAATAATTTCCTGATTTTCCTCTCACCTTTCCTTCCGAATTGATAAAATATTCTTTACCTAGTGAAGCGGCTGCCGATAAATCACTATAAGAAATGTCAGAATCGATTTTATTTAGATTGTTATTTTTTTTGTCAGAAATTATAACTGCATCCAAATTAATTATATAATTGTTTTCTTTTTCTGATTTGTTTATTTCTTTTAAATCAGGATTATTTTCTAAATCTACCGGACCTGAAACAGTATTTTCTTCCTCATCCCTTGTTACCAACTCCAATCCTTCCAATTCACGCCCCAATCCCATTTTATTCTCTTGAAAAGCATATGTGCTGTTATAAGCATATTTCTCCGCCAAAGGATCCACACTCATAAATCTACCAATTGCATAATCATAGTTGCGGTATTTAAAGCTGTCCCAATTAAGATTTAACTCATCTTGGCGTTCTTGTTCTTGATAATAATATTTATATTCTAGCTCTTTTTCAGTAACCTGTATAATTTGCAAATTACCGGCTGTGTCAAATTTTAATTCTCTTTTTGTGTTGTTGTATGGATGTGTTAGGCCAAAGGGATAGTAATGGTTTTCTTCCAAGATCTCCACTTTGTTGGTTGCCGGGTTTAGTGTATAGCTCATACGCTTATTGCCCAAGTGGTCTTTATATGGAATTTCGACTGCTTTCACAAAGGTAAAGGTAGTAAAAATCTAATTTTACTTTAATTTTCTTAATGCAAGATTTTAAACTCATTCTCGCTTTTTTATTTTGCTTTTACCACTCGAAAGGGTTCTTATGGTAGCGGGGAATTATATTTGTAGAAATTACGTAATTATGTTTTGTATCTATTGATAAAAAAATGATACACCTTATAAACGAACCAAGAAATTAATAAAAATAAAATTACCCATCCTTTAAAAGGCCAGCCGGCAGGGGCACCATCACTACCTCGAAGGCTTATGCATCTGATATAATAACTGTCATTATCAGGGAACAGTGCAGTATCCGAAAAAAATTCTTTTGGTGTATAAATTTTATATTGAAAACGTTTTTTGAAAGGCATTTTTTTAGCCTGTCCTTTAACTGTAATAATCTTTAAGTCATTATCATTAGTTCTTACAAAAAATGCCAACCTGTCTTTTAGTTGACAATATCCTAAATTTTGTTGGATATATAAATTTGTATCCAAAGCAAAATGTCCATGAAATGGCAAAATTCCAATTCCCATTCCTATTTTATCATTTACAGAATAATCAGTTCCAAAATCTATTAATTTTAATCCATAAGGCATTTTATATGTCCATATATCTAATACTTGTTTATTATAATATGATACAGCATGATTATCAACCCAAAAGGTTATAAATAGAAAGAAAACAACAAAATATTCCCATATTTTCTTGAATTCAATTTTATTTAACAATTTCATTTTTTTAAATTATTATTGGTTTTCATTTTCTTCTTTTATAGTTTTATTCATCGGTAGAGGAAGATTATTTTCGTCTATTTGATATCCGGGATTGGGATAGGTAATTTTCCATTCCACGGGGTCATAATTGTAAGGAATGCCGCCTAACTCATTATTAGGTTTTGCTCCGTCGTCGCTTCCTTCGATCAAGCGGGACTTCATTGAATTAGGATCAACAAATCCGTCATCATCCACCGCAATATTGGTAGTGCAATTTCCACCTTTACATGTAGTTGTATAAGAAAAAGTCATATGACCTAAATGGAAGCCTCTATGAAGCCCTGTTAAATTTACAGGTAAACCTTCGCCTTTTGCCGGTCCGGATGTTGCTCCCGATTTAATTCGGGTAATATAATGTTGCACGTCTTTTGAATTTTTGATTAGCTCTATGGTTTTCTGACCTAAAACTACCGGTTCGCCATTACCACGGTAATAATGTTGAATGGCTTGCATGTTATTATCGATTACTACTCTTCCTTCTGCATTTTTTTGTGGGCGGTATTCCGTTCTGAAATCAAACGAAGGTGCTGTTTGTTGGAAATATTCCGGAGCACTCATGTTTAATTTTGGTGCATTATAAGCCGCTTCTCTCAATCTCATTTTTAAATCCACGGCACTTTCTAATCCTTCTATTTCTCTTGACCAAGTAGGTTTGTTTCCCGCAAATTGATAGGTTGACATATATGGATAATCCTCCGCCAACGGATCAATACTCATAAACCGCCCGATAGCGTAGTCGTAGTTACGATATTTAAAGCTGTCCCAATTAAGATTTAGCTCGTCTTGGCGTTCTTGTTCTTGATAATAATACTTAAAACCCAACTCTTTTTCAGTAACCTGCATAATTTGCAAATTACCGGCTGTGTCAAATTTTAATTCTCTTTTCGTGCTGTTATAAGGGTGCGTTAAACCAAAGGGGTAGTAATGATTCTCTTCCAGTACCTCCACTTTGTTGGTTGCCGGGTTTAGTGTATAACTTAAACGGTTATTGCCCAGGTGGTCTTTGTAGGTATAAACATAGCGGTAGGCCGCGGGGGCGTTGCCCGTCTCTTCGTAAACGGCTTTTATATAGCCTTCGGCCGTGGAAAAAAACAATAATTTGCCTGCTTTGTATTGAAAACCGCCTATATACTCCGTTTTTACCTGTTTGCTGCTGTCCGCTACATGCTTGCTCCACTTTGTGCCGGCTGCGTCATAAACATAATAGATGCTTCCCTTTGAACTAAACTGTATGTGAACGGGTAAATTCATATGATTGTAAACGATATTTGTAATGCCTTTGTTTTTGTCAATGAGTGTTTCCTCTTATTTTTAATTATTTATTTTGGTTTTGCTTTTACCACACGAAGGGATTCGTGCGTTAGCGGGGACAATTGAATATTAGAACCACTTATTTTGGTTAAAAGAAAAATACAATCAATTTCACAGTAAAAAACAACCTAAAGCTGTGTTTTGGTTTTTTATTTTATTCGTTTGAGATTAGCCCATAACTTTCTAATATAGGTTTAATAGAAGGTTCTTTAAGTCCAACTTTTTTAAGTATTAACTTAACTTTGTCAATGTCTTTGTTTTTTATGGCTTTATCAAACTCTTCCATTAACCCACTTACATAAAGACGCTCGTTTACAGTCATTCCTTTATATTTATTATTATTACACATAGAAAAAATATTAGTTAAATTTAGTGATGTTTTTATTTTTTACATTTTTTGGATCAATTATATATTCAGGCAAACCTCCCTTATTTCCATCTAATGGTAAAGCAGCTCTCTTTTTAATAATATTTTTATTTTTTACTGTTCCTTTAATCAAAAATTCTGCAGTATTCATTGAACCGCTTTCACCGCCTGACGGTAAACCAGCCACATCTCGAAAATTAGAAACAGTTTTTGGATTTTTTGGTGTCCAAGAAAAACCATTTGCTTTTGCATCACCTCCAAATACTCTATACACTTTGGTTGTTCTATTAGCTTTTATTAAAGTTGAAGCTCCCTTTAAAGCTGCACCAGCACCTTCTCCTAAAGCTATGGTTCCTGAAATTTGACCTAATATTTCTCCTCTTTCTAAACCATTACCATTTACAACTGCATCAACACCATTAACTACTGATTGAGTCATCGACATACTTGTTCCAAAACTATCTGTGCCTAAGGTATTGTCCATAGTTAACATTTGTGCAGGATTCATATTTGCAGCACCAGCGACCATCATATTTCCTATTCCTTTTATGGTTTGTACGGGATTTGTCACAGCGTTATAAGCTCCTTTAACACTATTGATTACACCTTGGGTAAAACCTAACGCATGCGCTCCAACACCATTTGGATGAGCTACTACATCAGCCGTTAACCAAGGTAAAAGTTGCAACTCATTTCCTTCAAGTTCCGTACCCAATCCCATTTTATTCTCTTGAAAAGCATATGTGCTGTTATAAGCATATTTCTCTGCCAACGGGTCAATACTCATAAACCGCCCGATAGCGTAGTCGTAATTACGGTATTTGAAGCTGTCCCAATTAAGATTTAACTCATTTTGGCGTTCTTGTTCTTGATAATAATACTTAAAACCCAACTCTTTTTCAGTAACCTGCATAATTTGCAAGTTTCCGGCTGTGTCAAATTTTAATTCTCTTTTTGTGTTGTTGTATGGATGTGTTAAACCGAAGGGATAGTAATTGTTTTCTTCTAGTATATCCACTTTGTTGGTAACGGGATTTAGAGTATAGCTCAAACGATTATTGCCCAAGTGGTCTTTGTAAGTATAGACATAGCGATAGGCCGCCGGGCTGTTTCCGGTATCTTCGTAAACGGCTTTTACATAACCCTCGGCGGTGGGGAAAAACAATAATTTACCCGCTTTGTATTGAAAACCGTTTATATACTCCGTTTTTACCTGCTTGCTGTTGTCGGCTACCTGCTTGCTCCACTTTGTGCCGGCGGCGTCATAAGTATATTTTATATAGCGATTATTGCTGAATTCTATTTTTACAGGAAGGTCCATGTAGTTGTAAGGCTTACTGTTGGCAAGTTAATGATTTAATATTAATTGTTCAAATGTAGAATTTTTCCAATTCTTTCTCTTTTGTCTTGATACAAAAGAGACAAAAAATCAAGGCTGACGAGTATTTTTCTAAATTTTTTGTTTGTTCGCTAAACAAAAAGAACTCACCCCAAAAAACCCAGCGCCCCCCCACCGCACAACACTCCCCTACAAAGTTGATGGAATAGGACGGATTGGGGGATTTTCACGCCTTACGCGGACACGTGCAGGGACAGGCGGGGGCGGGGGCTGAAATGCGCCGATGCCCTGTAAACATTATAGTAGGGCGCTAAAATGAGCGATTGTTAATAACTTTTTGCGATTTACCCTTTTTTATACACTTTTGCGTGCGATTTTACCCCGATTTTAACCCTTTATGTGTGTGATTTGAATGATTTTTTAAAGCGGTTTGGCGCAAGCGCCGAGTATTTATTCCGCCCAATGTGATGATTCGGGGCGGGAAATTGATGATGATTGTGCCGATGATGATGCCCAAGCGGTTTTTTGGTGGTTTATGTTGCACACTTCTGCTCATTAGGTTGGGTGCTTTATAAATCAATGAAAACTTTTACCAAATTTGTTCTCAAGTTGTAAAAAAAGCAAATAAGTGACATTCAACCTATCTATTTTATTATTATAATCAGTGAATAAAATAATTTCAATTGATACTTCTTCATCGTCAATCTCTTTCCAAGCAAATTTATTAAAATTATATTTTTGAATTTCATAACTATAAATTTTGCTTTTAGAATTTTTGAGCATCTCTTTAATGTCAATATTAGAGCAAATAAAAAAGAATTCAAAACGATTTTCGTTTATAAAAGTTGACATTTGAGTTGTTTTAATGGAATCATAAAGGGATTGCCATTTTAAACTATCTTTTTTTGAATGTAATGATTTGAATGCATTGATATAGGATTCTTTTTTTCTATCATTTAGTAATTTTTTCTTTAACAACAAAGTTTCAAATTCTTGTAAAGGTTCATAAAAACGGCTTCCTTTTTTTATCATTCTTTCATTCATACACTTTTCATAAGGATTATCATATGTTTGGCAGGAAAAAAATAAAAATCCTAACGCTAATACTAATGTTGTATTTATTTTCATTGTTTTAATAATTATTTAAATTAGGTTTCTTATTAAGGTGTGGCATATTATAAAATATAGGAACATATCCTTGCCATTTTAAATTTTCAGGTGTAGGTTTTTTACCAAATGTATTGTAAATATTAAAACGAAGTTGATGAATATATTCTAGTTTACCAAACATATTTCCTTTTTGTGAACTAGTTGTATTTATAGGTGTATTTGAAATAAAATTTGGATAATATTCTGGATGTAAAGATGCTGTTTTTTGTGTGACGTATAAAGGGATTTCAAAATTAAATTCTATATTGCCTATTTTAGAATTTACTTTTAACAATGATGACTTTTCATAATCAATATTAAAATATTCATCTGTAAAATATCCAATCTCTCCCTTTGACTTTGAATGATCTATAGCAAAATTTAATTGATTTAAAACGTATTCGTCAGTTTGTTTATTATGTAAATCCAATCTTAAAATTTCACTTCCGGTATATGCTTTTGCAGTTTCCCTACTGATAGCAAAAGGATTCATACGGTAGCGACAGTATTTTTTTACTTTTACTTCTTAATATATAATTTATAAAACATTAATATATTTTCTTCTGCTTTTTATTTTCATTATTAAGGTGATTGTATTTTCTTTCGATGAATTTCATTTATAGCTAACATCGTAAGATATATTAAATTTGAACGATAAACAATATTTTTAGTATCTTTTTCTGAATATGTATTAAGATATTTTAATAATAATTCTTTATTGTCAAATCCATTGGCTTCTAGAAGGTTAAACAAATAAATTTGTTTTTTAATTTTGTTTTTAATTTCATTACTTGAATTTGCTGTAGCCTCCAAAGGGCAGGTTATAAAATGTTTTTCAATATTAATATATGAAGTAGAAACAAAAGAATATTTATTTTCAATTTTCTTTTGTTTAAAATAGATACTATCAATTTTTAAATTATCAATTTTTAAATATAATTTTTTATATGAATTTTTATTATTTTTCATCAATATATTATTATCAATATACATTTTTTCTATTTTGGACATAAATTCATAATAATTTATTTTTAATGGTTCATTTTTTTTTACTCTATAAGTTGACATTATACATTTTTTTAATTTCTCCGAATAATTAGAGTCAGAAGTGATTTTGCAACCAAAGAATAAAAATAATGTCATCAAAATAATTTTTTTCATAATAATTTTTTTCAATAGTTTAAAAAAATGTAATTCTATTTCTTTACCGTTGATAACGATTCCATATGGCATTATTATTTTTTGAGTGTGTATAAATACGAAAACTTCCCATATAATTTCCAGTGTCTGGATGGTATATTGGAATTTGAACATAACTTTGATGATGCGGATAATAGGTTCCACCCCCAGGAGAATTATCAGCTTCTTCTGGTCCAATAGAATATCTAATTGCAGTACTTGAATTATCAAAAGTTCCAGATCTATAAAATGGAATTTCATAATCCAACTCCATTATTTTATTATTAATCTCCATAGTAGCATGTCCATATAATACATTATTATATTTCGTATTTTGAAAAAATTTTGTAGATAAAAATGAATATTCATCAAGACTTTTGTCAGACTCTATTTTTGAACTAGCTGCGCTATAATCTCTTGCAAAAATAAATTGATCCCAAACTCTTTGTTCTGTTGCTTGTTTTGAATTCAAATCTAATCTTAAAATTTCACTACCGGTATATGCTTTTGCAGCATCTCCACTAAAAGAACCTGAATCCAAACTTAAAAAATATAATTTAGCCGCTACACTTGCGGAAAGTCCGTATTGTAACATCAATGATTTTATTCCGTCGTTTTCTTCTCTAAAATAAGATACTTTTCCGTTTTTATCAACAACGGGTTTCCAGTCACTATTCTCATGATTATCTGTACTGCCTTCTATACTTATACTACCATCGGGATTAAAACTAAAACCTGAGCCCTGACCTAGTTCATAATAGCCAAAAAAACCGGTGCCATTTGGGCTCATACCATCCGGATCAATAAAATAAACAGGATTATTAAAGGCATAAACATAAGGTGAAAATCTACGCATCTCCTCAGCCAAGGGATCAAGGTTCATCCACCGCCCCAAAGCCGCATCATAATTCCGTGCGCCGTACTCATACCACTGCAAACCGAGTTCATCTTGCAGTTCTTTTCCGTTGTATTTATAATTAAAACCTAACTCTTTTACAGTAACCTGCATAATTTGCAAGTTTCCGGTAGTATTGAATTTTATTTCTTTTTTTGTGCTATTGTATGGATGTGTTAGGCCAAAGGGATAGTAATGATTCTCTTCCAGCACCTCCACTTTGTTGGTTGCCGGGTTTAGTGTGTAACTTAAACGGTTATTGCCCAAGTGGTCTTTGTAGGTATAAACATAGCGGTAGGCCGCGGGGGCGTTGCCCGTATTACCGTAAACGGCTTTTACATAGCCTTCGGCCGTGGGGAAAAACAACAATTTACCCGCTTTGTATTGAAAACCGTCCATATACTCCGTTTTTACCTGCTTGCTGCTGTCGGCTACCTGCTTGCTCCACTTTGTGCCGGCTGCGTCATAAACATACCTTATATAGCGATTATTGCTGAATTCTATTTTTACAGGGAGGTTCATGTAGTTGTATTTTATTCCGGTTATTCCCTTGTTGGCATCGGTAATCATATTGCCGTATGCATCATAAGTATAATCCTCATTGCTGCCGCTGGCTCCATTGTTAAATCCTTGGCTGTCATAAGACAAATCTACAACTTTTTTCAGTTGGTTTGAATTGTTTTTATAGGTGTATTGCAAGTCGTCTATTTCCGGGGCAATTTGAGGGTCTTCAAAACCTCCTTTGCGCAATAGGCTGAGAATGTTTCCATTGCGGTCATACGACAAAGAAACATCATAGGTGTTTGCTATATTATTGCTAATGTTTAGATAGGAGGCCTCCCTTAGCCGGTTTAGATCGTCATAATGATAGCTGTAACTGCGCAGCAAATTATCCGATGCGCTTTTCCATCGCATGCCGCTGATATTGCCGTTGTATAAAGGAGTGGCGGTGGAGTTGTATTGCAATGAAAAACCAAACAAAGCACCGGTTTGAACAGCCGGGTCGTTCATCCCGGTTAGCCAACCGCGGATGTTGTATCCGTAATTTTGCGTTTGCAAGGGCCGAGAGGTAGTACCACCTACTTTTTTTCGGGTTAATCGCCCCAAAATATTGTATTGGTTTGCAAAAATTACCTCCTTAGCGGATTGGTTGATTTTTTGCTCCTGTTTTACTAATCGACCTTGGGGATCATAGGTATAAATTTCTTCGGTTTGTACTTCAAAAGCATTGGAATCTTTTTTGTGCCGGGTGTAGGTTTTTTGCATTTTCCCTTCAAAATCAACTATATGTTGCGTAATTGTATATCCGCCGCCGGGATAAAAACTTTGTAGCTCTACCGGCGAATTTAAATGATCGTCTTTATAGATGGTCAGGCTTTTTATTCCCAGGGTTGTGGTGCGGTCATCCAATAGGCGAACCCAAGAAGCTGTGGGGAGGGATTTTAAATTGATTTTTATATTCTGTCCCCATACATCCGCAGGAACAGAGGAAGCCCAAGAAGGATATTTGTCATAATAGTTTACCGTGAGCAATAAAAAATCTGCTGTGGGAAAAGACTTATTGGTGTATGGAATAGAAAAATTATCTACCGTGGTATTTTTGTTACTTTCCTCTATCAATGGCGCCGCATCTACCTGTTGTTGTACGGTAAAACGCCTTTGTGCATCTATGCCGTTGTCTTCCAACCACAGCGAGTAAACGGGACGTGACAAAGCATCATATTTGGTAAATAACCAGCCTTCTTTACCGTCCTCGCCAAAAGGAGAAAGTACCGGTCCGGCGGCACGTAATCGGTCTGCTTTGTCATAAATCATATATTCCGGCTTCTTGCCGGGAATTTTTTTCATTACCTTACGGTTCCGGTGGTCGTATTCATATTGGTAGCAGAGATTATTCAAAATCTCAGTGCTTAGACTGTTTTGCACCGAAGCTTTGGGAGGAATTATAAAGCTCAAATTATCATACTCGTCATAGACATAATAGGTGTCGAATTTTTCTCCGCTTTTGTCTATAAACCGCTTTAAGACGGTTTTTCCCGTTTTGTCGATAAATTCTATATTGCGTGCACCGGTGAGGCTGTTGTTTTCATCGGCTTGGATATTTTTATACAATTGAGAAGCAGCATAATAGTTCGACCATCCGGTCAATACCGCATGATATATATCCCCGGTAGAATCATAAGTGGTAAGCGCTTCGGGCATGCGTACAAGATCGGCAGCCGTGTTGGTATCGTATTGGTATTTTACCTCATGCCCGCTACCCAGTTTCCAGTCTTCACCGGGTGCTGCTTGCTTTAATAAGCGGTTCAAAGGAGAATTTTCCAATAATTTTTCACTGTATGGAATAGCGGTATGTGTAATACCGGAAGTTGTTTGGTAAAAATTTATAATTTCGGCTTCATCTAAGTTTTCCATGATATTTTCACTCGATGAACTACGGATATAGGGTAAATATTCTTTGGTCTGCCTCCCGAATCCGTCATAGGCAATATGTGTGATGATATCACCGCCACCGGGAGCTTGTCCTACTTTAATTACTTGTTTGGGACGTCCGAGGCCGTCAAAAAATTCTACATCTGTAAATTTTGAAGGATTGCCGGCAGTCCCTTTGTAGGCTTCACGGTAGGTAGTGGTTTTTATCCAGTTCTCCGTGATATTTTGAGCATGCAGCAGCATCCCCGGCAGGCTTAAATATATAAAAATAAATAGTCTTTTTTTCATAGCGGTTATGGAAAATTTAATGAGCGGATTTTATCACTTTCGTGCTATTGCTGTAATCATCCACACGAATGTTTATTATATAGACCCCATTGGGATAATAAGACATGTTTACGGGCACTATTTTCTCGCCTTTCAATTCTTTTTCTTGTAGGACTTTTCCATTCAAATCGATCAATCGAAATCTTCCTTTCTCATAGTCATTACCGATAACCGCTTGGGTATATAATACGGCGGGATTGGGAATGGCTTCCAGAGGAAATTTCTTTTGTTGGGGTTTGTCTTTATCGCCTATTTTCACCATATAAAAGTCAGAAGACATATCCCTGCCGGATTTTCCGCCTATACGGCTTCCCATCAAAACATAACCGCCGTCGCGGGTCATAATGATTTTTTTTAACACTTCTTTTTCCGGTCCTCCGGCTTTTACTCGCCAAAGTTCCTGCCCTTGTTCATCGGTTTTTATCAATAAATAATCTTCGGCATCTCCTTTTTTTATGCTTTTTTTGTTTTTGTTACGCGATGCGGAATAGCTTCCCAAAATCAAACTTCCGTCTTTGTTTTGCAGTAAATCGACCAGATAATCATCGGTAGTAGCCGTGTATATTTCTTTCCATAATAAATTTCCATCCAAATCGATTTTGCGTAAGACCATATCGGCTTTGTTTTTATTACTTTCGGGATCTATATAAACATAATATCCCCCCAGTAAAATTCCTTTATCCCTAGTAAATATCATTTTACTCAACACATCTTCGGCATCATCGCCAAAAGATTTTTGCCATTCTATATTACCGGAGGAATCCGTTTTAATAATCCACCAATCGTTTCCTCCTTTATTTTTTGCAGTTTTATTTCCGCCCGGTAGGGAATTACTTATTCCGGCCAATAAATATCCGCCGCCGGGAAGGGCCAGTATATTTTTTAAAAGGTCTTTACGGGCTCCTCCATAGGATTTTTGCCAGAGGAAGTTGCCTTGCGCATCCAGTTTCACCACCCAAAAATCGGCATTGCCATAGTTTTGTTGTTCCTTTACGATCACTTCACCGGGCCATTTTTTACCCACAGGCAAAAGTTCGCCGGAAGAGCTGCTTCCTCCAATCAGATATCCTCCGTCGGGAGTTCTAATGATATCTCCCAATTGCTCATCTGCCATACCTCCAAGGGTCTTTTGCCATAAAAGATTTCCGTATAAATCCAATTTGACAAGCCATATATCAAATCCGCCTATATGCAAACCTGTTTTCAAGCCTCCCTTTCCGGAGCGCGATATGCCGCCCAACAGGTATCCGCCGTCATAATCCAATAGGATGCGTTGCAGCAAATCCGTATCCTTTCCTCCGAATATTTTACTCCATTCTTTGGCTCCGTCTTCACTGTATTTTGTCAATAGATAATCATAGCTTCCACTGTTTTTTATGCCCGAGACATCAGATAAGGAAGAGCCGCCAAGTAAAAAACCGTAATCTACGGTAGAAAGGCCGTCACTTAGAAAATCTGCCTGTTTGCCGCCTGTTTTTCTTTCCCATAATTGTTCTTGTGAGAAACCCCATTGGGAGAGAAATATCAAAAAAATGAATAGTGATTTATACATAATTTAATTTTTTAATTACAATTTATAACGCGGCCGGTACCCGGCTCCTCAACGGTTAATTTTTGTCCCGAGACATTATCGGTTATCTCACATTTGAATTTTGTGGTCTTTCCGCATAAAGACAACATGAGTGTATCATCGGCCAAAATAAGCTGATTGGTTGTAGTGGTACCGGTTAAAATATAATCTCCCGTGGTTTTATAATACCATTTATAAGTTATATCCCCATTACCCCCCGACAAATTATTTATTTTTAAAGTAATAACAGGGAATCTAGGTTCGGGAATAATCACTCCGCCACCTACACTCTCCAAGCCCACAGTGGCGTGATTGAAATTTACATTAGTAGGAGGATAGCTTATATTTACATCCAATACTCCTCCGGACAAACAATTATTCCAATAGAAATTTTTCGTTAAAGAAATATTGTTGTCAGGGTAGTTATTATCGGTAATCGTACATTTGGCTTGGATACTTACATTGGAGGAACAACTATATTTCACTTTTATTAAGTCAGTACCTTGACCTGAAATAATCATTCCTCCCTGCACATCCCATTGATAGGAAACTCCCTGTGTTCCACTTGTTACTTTAAAAGTAAGTTCGGCATTTTGTATATCGTGGTCCAAAAGCTCAATAGTAGCATTGCTCAATTCCAACGGCTCCACTTTATAATTATAATCATATTCTTTTAAAATGTTTCCTTCTTTGTCCTTAATGCGCCACAGACGGTTGAAATCATCATAAACATAATATTGTGTGTCGCCGCTTGGACCGGTAATACTGGTAACACCTATCAAAGGATCATAGGTATAGGAAGTCATTTGCGCCTCGGCAGGGAGATTATTTCGCAGGTTTTGAAGGGCGCTTTTTAATTCTTCTTCATCTTCTATTTCTCTTCCTCTATCAAAAGCATTTTCTACATTATAAATTAATCCTCTTATTTCGGCAGCTTGTTCAGGCTTCAAATTTTTAATACTTGCCACTAATTTTGTTTTATTATAACCCCACACTAAAGTTGTATATATGTCATCTTTTGTATGAAAATAAATAATGTTTCCTTTATTATCTCTGTAATCAATGGTCGTGTTAGAAAATATTTTATTATTTTCTTTTTTTGTCAATAAAGCTTTTTTAGCAACTAAAAAATTATTAATAGAAAAGTCATCATAAATGTATTTTTTAAAAGATATCAGTTTATTATTATGAAATTTTTTTTCAATTATTGGTAAATCAACTCTATTTTCTTTAACAAGAATATCCATAAAAGGTTCATTTTTTACTTCATTCTCGAAAGGATAAAAATATTCGGTTTTATAATTATTTTTTATTGTTTCTTTTAACAATGGTAATGTGTCATTATATTTATATTTTATTGTAGTTTCTAGTTTCTTATTATTAAAGTATTCTGTTATTATTTTTTTTGTTAATAAATTTCTTTCTATATAAATAGATGATGAAGCCTTGATTTCCATAAAATTTTTATCTCCTCTTTCTGAAAATAGTTCTGTATAAATTTTACTACTATATTCTAAATTAAACTTATCGAATAAAATATATTGATATTGATATGTATATTCTTTTTTAATATTACCCAAATTATTTATAATTTGTTTAGATATAAGTCTACCTCTTAAAATATCTCTATCAATATAATTTAAATTTGGAAAAGCACTATTATTCAAAAGAAAAATTCCACATGTCGAATTATTGCTATTTAGTTCTCTTGTTTCATATATATTTTTATATTCTCTTGGAGAGGTAAAATTATATACTATTTTCCCTTTTCCTCTTTCATATTCTGTAACTTTTGCATAGCCTATGAAACTATTATTAGTCAATTCAAGTCCACCTTTACTTTTATCAAAAACTGTTACTTCATTAAAATTTGTATTTGTTGGAAAAGCATAGGTGGGTATATTATTTATATATCCAGAAGAAATATTATTTTCTTTGTAGTCATAAGTTAAAACTCTAGTGTTTTGGTTATCATTTATTGTTTGTTTTTTTATTCTTGCTCCTCCTGAAATATATTCTTCTCCTAAAAATTGGAAAGTAGGATTTTCATATTCAAATTTTAAAAAACCTCCTGTTGGATATGATATTTTTTTTATTAATCCAGTAAGTGAATTAATATTAGGTAAAAGGCTATAATTTCCCGCTATTAAATTATGTGGATAATTTTTAAGAGGAAAAGGTAAAATGCTGTTCCTTTTTAAATCTTTATAAAAGTAAAGTTCTGGTCTTGGAATATTATCTTTTGTTAAATAGTCTCCATCAAATTCGTAAACAAAATTATTATTATTGTAAAAACCTAAGAAATCCTTTTCTAAGGAGGTTCTTTTGGGTAATGGATTATTATAATAATAATCAAAAGATCTATAAATAGATTTCCCTCCAAAGCGATCAACTTTGAAAATTTTTTCTAATTTTAATCTATAGCATTCAGGTTGACTACAATTTTCTTTAGAAATAAAATAGCTATATTCAAAAATATATTGTGTAATAATATTATTATATAAGTCTTTAATTATTATTGTAGATAAAGCCACTTCTCCTAAAGCATCTTTTCTTTCCAAATTATATTTGAATTCAATATAACCATTATCCCATTTTATCTCTTTAATCCTATAAATTTGTGGATACTTGACAGCATTTGTAGTAATATAAATATCTTCTCTTTCAGAAGGGCTATTTAAAAAATCAAAAAAACAATTGTTTGTTTGAAATTGTTTCGGTCTATTGACAATATTAGGAATATTAATTAGTTTTTTTCGCTGATATTCTTCATAGTTAAAAAAAACTTGTTTATTAGTTGAGGGATCTTTAATTTTTGATAAATTCCATGAAGACACTAAAATACTATAGTTAGTAAATGCAGAGAAAGTATTAAAAGCAGGTAAAGAGTATGTTTCTACTATATTTTTTTTGTCAAAAAAATATTCTAATCCGTTTTTGTTTTTTAGAGTAAAACTATCAAACTCAAAATTATAATACCATTTTTTAAACTTATTTTTATTTCCATATAATGTTTGTATATCATTAGCATTTAAAGGGTTATAATAAGTTATAGAAGTAGAGTTAATTAATGGAAATCCAGAGTAAGATTGATAAGGATTACCATCTTCCTCACCAGAAAATCCAATTGATTTTAAATTAATTAATTTCCTTTTAATAATATCCATTTTTATACCTTGCCGATTAATAAAAATTGCTTTAAATTCTCTATTTTCAAAATCAGTTTCATAATCATCCGGGTGTATATCATGTAAAAAAAATTTTGTTTTTAAGCCAGGTGCACTAACAAAATAAAAATCAGGTGAGGAGTCTCTTTTGTCAATTTCAAATGAATACTGAAAATCTTTATCTTTTTGATGGTAACCTATAGATAATAGTTTATATTCAACAGTGCCTTGGTTTGGTTCATAATCATCAGGTTGTTGGTAAGAAAACTTCAAATATTTCCTGTCATCTATATCTTTTATTATTCTTAAAATATTACCACCGGCATTTAAATTCCAACCCAGACCTACATTAGAAGCTTCATCAACAACTTTAATTCCACCTGTATTATAGCTTAATGAAATAGGTATAGAGATATTACCAGTTTCTATTTTAAATAATGGCACATTTATTTTTACTTTTCCTGTATAAAGATCTGTTTGAAGAAATGAATATTTTTGAAAAGCCATTACGTCAGGCGTTGCTACAATTTCGTCTCCTGGATTCAAATCCACAAAGTTAGTTTGTGAATAAAGATAAGTAGTGAAAAATAAATTTAGTATAAAGATAACAATATATTTTTTCATTAATTAAATTTTAATGTTATTGTTATGCGAAGTTATCATAAATGATATTAATTGTAGCTAAAAAATTACTAATAATAAATAATTTTTTACTAAATTTACATCAAAATAAATAATAAATGAATTTAGGTGCTAAACTCAAAAAAATAAGAGAACAAAATCGTTATTCACAAAAAGAAATAGCCGATATCCTCAATATTTCGCAAAAGACCTATTCCAATATAGAAAGCGGAAAAAGCCAAATCAATTTAGAAACTCTGGCAATACTAAGTAAACTTTTTGATTTTGATGCTATTAAACTATTGGAAGAAAATGAAATTTTCTTAAATTATAAAACTTTTAATCATAACAAAAAAGAAAAATATAATTATAGATTAATTTATAATAGTTTGCTCAAACGGAATGAAAATTTGATAGAGGAATTAACAGAAGTGAATTCAATAATTAAGAATGTTTTGGATTCATTAAATACATAAATTTTCTTATTTTTTCCCCTTCAACACTTTCTGCAAATTTTTAATGGCATCACGGTACTTTGCCGCTTGGATAAAATCCAGTTCTTTTGAGGCTGTTTCCATCTTTTTTCTAAGCTTCTTTATTTCTTCTTCCAATTCGTCTTTCCTCTTATAAATTGCTTGATTCTCGGCAACATTCAGGCTTAGATCTTCTTCGTAGGAATACCCCGAAGTTTCTTTTTGTAACATCTGGTTGTCCAAACTTTTTATAATAGGTTGGGGAGTAATGCCGTGCTTTTGATTATAGGCTATTTGTTTTTCTCTTCTTCGATTGGTCTCATCGATGGTAAGTTGCATGCTTTTGGTGATTTTATTGGCATACAAAATAGCGGTACCGTTTACGTGGCGGGCGGCACGTCCAATGGTTTGTACCAATGAACGGTGTGATCTTAAAAAGCCTTCTTTATCGGCATCGAGAATAGCCACTAGAGATACTTCCGGGAGGTCGAGACCCTCGCGTAAGAGGTTCACACCCACGAGTACATCAAAACGTCCGGTTCGTAAATCATGCATGATTTCCACCCGTTCCAAAGTATCTACATCCGAATGTATATAACGGCTTCGCACATTGATTTTCGTGAGATATTTTGTAAGTTCTTCGGCCATTCTTTTGGTTAATGTAGTGACCAATACGCGTTCGTCTTTTTCCACTCTTTTTTGGATTTCGTCGAGCAAATCGTCGATTTGATTTTGAGAAGGTCGCACTTCAATCACCGGATCCAATAAACCGGTGGGACGTATTACCTGCTCGACGATCACTCCTTGGGTTTTGTTGAGCTCATAATCGGCGGGAGTGGCACTGATATAAAGAACCTTGTCTTGCATTTGCTCAAATTCCTCAAATTTAAGCGGCCTGTTATCCATAGCAGAAGGCAAGCGAAAACCGTATTCCACCAGTGTTTCTTTTCGGGAGCGGTCTCCTCCATACATGGCATGTACTTGCGGAATGGTAACATGGCTTTCATCGATCACCATTAAATAATCATCGGGGAAATAATCCAGGAGACAGAAAGGACGGGTTCCGGGGGCTCTTCCGTCTAGATAACGCGAATAATTTTCTATTCCAGAACAATACCCCAATTCCTTCATCATTTCCAAGTCGAATTCCGTTCGTTCCTTCAAACGTTTGGCTTCCAAATGTTTTCCGATGCTTTTAAAGTATTCTACCTGTTTTCCAAGATCTATTTGAATTTCCTTAATGGCATTATTAAGTTTATCAGGTGAAGTAACAAATATATTAGCCGGGTAGATTTCCAGTTCATCCACCGTATCGATCAATTCGCCATTTTCGGCATGAAAAACTTCGATTTCATCTATTTCGTCTCCCCAAAAATTGATTCTGAAATATCGATCGGTATAGGAAGGATAAACGCTTAATGTGTCTCCTTTCACCACAAAGCTACCTGCTTTCGGAATCTCACTGCGGCTGTAAAGGGAGGCGACCAATTTTTTAAGTAAAACCGTGCGGGTGGTTTGGATGTCTTTTTTGACTTTGACTACATTCTTCTTGAATTCCGTAGGATTTCCTATCCCATACAAACAGGAAACCGAAGCAATGACAATCACATCTTTTCTTCCCGATAGAAGAGAAGAAGTGGTGCTTAAACGGTAACGTTCTATTTCTTCATTGATAGATAAATCCTTCTCTATATAAGTCCCCGAAGTAGGAATATAGGCTTCGGGTTGGTAATAATCATAATAGGAAACAAAATATTCCACTGCATTATCAGGAAAGAACTGTTTAAACTCTTGAAAGAGTTGAGCGGCAAGGGTTTTATTATGAGCCAGAATAAGCGTGGGTTTTTGTATTCCCTCGATTACATTGGCGACCGTAAAGGTTTTTCCCGATCCGGTTACTCCGAGCAAGGTTTGGTGTTTTTCTCCTTTTTTAAAAGAGTCGACCAGACTTTTTATAGCCTGAGGTTGATCTCCGGTAGGTTGAAACTCCGATTTGATTTTAAATTTTTTCATCAATAAGATTCAAAATTTATCTTTTTAAAGAGAAATGCCCTTTTGCTTTTCTAAATTCACCGTTATTTTGCTTGATGAAAGCTACATACCAATAATCGGTGGCAGGGAGTGGTTGCCCTTCAAAAGTACCGTCCCATCCTTGCTCGGTAGGTAATAAAACTTTAATTAGTTTCCCGTATCGATCATAAATGTGAATATAGGAACCCGGAAGCACTTGTAAATGATTGGCTTGCCAATAGTCGTTATAGCCGTCGCCGTTTGGAGTAAAAAACCGTGGAGCATCAATAATATCAAAGGTTTTTG
>JAMOVT010000104.1 GCA_027061855.1 Flavobacteriales bacterium | reverse complement strand
GATTCTTCAGTCGCTACGCTCCTTCTGAAAGACAATCTCATTCATAACGCTCTGTCAATCAGAACGTAGCGACCAAAGGGAGTGCAGTGAAGATTCTCTCTTGTCAATCAGAACAAAGCAACCGCAGGGAGCGAAGGGAAGAGTCTCTCTTGTCAATCAGAACGAAACGACCCCAGGGAGTGCAGTGAAGATTCTCCCTTGTCAATCAGAACGAAGTGACCAAAGGGAGTGAAGTGAAGATTCTCTTGTCAATCAGAACGAAGTGACCAAAGGGAGTGAAGTGAAGATTCTCTTGTCAATCAGAACAAAGCAACCGCAGGGAGCGAAGGGAAGAGTCTCTCTTGTCAATCAGAACGAAACGACCCCAGGGAGTGCAGTGAAGATTCTCCCTTGTCAATCAGAACGAAGTGACCAAAGGGAGTGAAGTGAAGATTCTCTTGTCAATCAGAACTAAGCGACCGCAAGGAGTGAAGTGAAGATTCTTTTATATAAAAATATAAATATTAATTAGAGATTCTTCAGTCGCTACGCTCCTTCTGAAAGACAATCTCATTCATAACGCTCTGTCAATCAGAACAAAGCGATCACAGAGAGCGAAGTGAAAATTCCCTCTTGTCAATCAGAACGAAACGACCCCCGGGAGTGCAGTGAAGATTCTCTTTTGTCAATCAGAATGCAGCGACCAAAGGGAGTAAAGTGAAGATTCTCTCTTGTCAATCAGAACGAAGTGACCAAAGGGAGCGAAGTGAAGATTCTCTCTTACATTAATCAAACAACCGGAGGCAGGACTATATCCCAAATTTATTGGGGAAAATTCTCTCGATTCATTCAAAATTACTTTAATATCTCCTTTATAAAATTTTTTGCATCTTCCAAGTAAGTTACCGGATTGGATATGCTTTTGATAAATGCAGAGCCTATAATCGCTCCGTCCAAAAATTTGTTGGCCATCATAAATTTTTCGGCATTGTTTATCCCGAAACCTACTATTCCGGGATTTTTTTTCAACTCTTTTTTTATGCGTTTAAAATATTCCGTTTGCGCCTCGCCAAATAATGCTTTATTTCCCGTAGTGGAAGAGGTGGAAACCACATAAACAAATCCCGAACTCAAACGGTCTATTTCTTTAATTCTGTCTGCCGGGGTAGTCGGTGAAACCAGAAAAATCATGGCCAAATCATATTTTTCAAATAGATTTTGATATTCTTTTTCATAAATTTCGGGTGGTAAATCGGGGATAATCAAAGCGTCGATGCCTTTTTCTTGACAGGTTTCCAAAAATTTACGGGGACCGTATTGCAAAACCTGATTAAAATATCCCATAAAAATCACCGGCAAGCCGGTATTGTTTTTTATTTCTTTTACTTGATCAAAATACAAAGCTAAATTCATTCCGTTTTTCAAAGCTTGCTCACTGCTTTTTTGTATGGTTTCTCCGTCGGCCAAGGGATCGGAATAGGGCATGCCCGCTTCAATAAAATCCACCCCGTTTTCATAGACTGTTCGGGCCAATTCCGGCATGGCATCCAGCACGGGATAACCGGCGGTAATATAAAGACTCAAAAGATTTTTATTTTGCTTGAAAAGATTTTCTATTTTTTGTTTTCCCATTTT
Organism: Flavobacteriales bacterium; assembly: GCA_027061855.1. Taxonomy (GTDB): domain Bacteria; phylum Bacteroidota; class Bacteroidia; order Flavobacteriales; family Flavobacteriaceae; genus JALSPZ01. The sequence continues at coordinate 54,744 of JAMOVT010000104.1, read as the reverse complement.
TTTAAATATTTAAATGCTTTAAATAGGTCGCCATGTCTTTATCTCCGCGTCCCGAAAGGTTTACCACCACCACTTCACCGGATTTAAATTTTAATTTGGACAAAGCCGCCAAAGCATGAGCCGATTCCAGTGCCGGGATAATTCCTTCGAGTCTCGTGAGTTCAAATCCCGCTTGCAAAGCCTCTTCATCGGTGGCATGGAGTACCGTGCTTCTTCCGGTTTTGATTAAGTGAGCATGCAAAGGCCCGATTCCCGGATAATCCAATCCGGCCGAAATGGAATAAGGCTCTATGATTTGCCCGTCTTTATCTTGCATCAACAGGGTTTTACTCGCATGAATCACTCCCGGACTTCCCAAAATGCTCGTTGCCGCAGAATGGCCGCTGTCAATTCCCATTCCACCTGCTTCCACCGAAATCAATTCCACTTTTTCGTTATCCAAAAAATGATAATAAGCACCGGCAGCATTGCTTCCTCCTCCAATACAAGCAATGATTTTATCGGGAAAATCCCTGCCCGTTTGTTCCTTTAATTGTTTTTTCATTTCCTCACTAATCACCGATTGAAAACGGGCCACCATATCGGGATAGGGATGAGGACCCACCACAGAACCGATAATATAATGGGTATCCTGCGGATGATTGATCCAGTCCCTGATGGCTTCGTTTGTAGCATCTTTCAAGGTTTTACTCCCCGATTTTGCCGGCCGCACTTCCGCTCCCAACATTTTCATTCGCATTACATTGGGCGCTTGCCGTTCGATATCTTTTTCGCCCATATAAACCACACATTCCAGCCCTGCCAATGCTGCCACCGTCGCCGTAGCCACTCCGTGTTGGCCGGCTCCCGTTTCGGCAATAATACGTTTTTTACCCAATTCCCGGGCCAATAAAATCTGACCTATGGTATTGTTTATTTTATGGGAGCCCGTATGATTTAAATCTTCTCTTTTTAAATAAATACGGGTTTTATATTTATTGGAAAGACGCTTTGCAAAATATAAAGGAGAAGGCCTTCCTACATAATCCCTTAATAATTTACGGAATTTCTCTTGAAAATTATGGCTCTCGATAATATCCAAATATTTTTCTTGTAACTCCCGTACATTTTGTTGTAATAATTCGGGAATAAAAGCCCCTCCGAATTCTCCGTAAAAACCCAATTTATCCACGCTGTTTTTCATCTGTTTTATTTCTTAATTCCTTAATTAATTCTTTTAAAAAACCGGTATTTTTTAGGCCCGGCGATATTTCGAACCCGCTGTTTACATCTATTCCCTTCCATTGTGGATGAGTAAAATTGCGGATTTCATCCAAATGCTCCATGCCTATTCCTCCACTCAGGAGAAAAGAATGCTTCGCCTTATATTCTTTCAGTTTTTTCCAATTAAAACGGATGCCGTTTCCTCCCGGTAATTTTCCCTTGGCATCAAAAACAAACATATCCGTAAAAGGGATAAACGGTAACAATTGGTCAAAATCATATTGATCATCTATGGCCACCGCCTTGAAAACCTCATATCCCGCCTTTTTCACCGCTTGGCAATATTGCGGATTTTCATCTCCGTGCAATTGAATTACATCCAATTTATAAGCCTTTGCCTTATCGAGAAGAACGGATAAATCTTCATTTACAAATACTCCGGTTTTTTTTGTTTTGCCAAAATCGGTTTCCACTGGAAAATCTCTTATATATCTCTTGGAAGGCGGATAAAATATGAATCCCATATAATCCGGTTCAAGAGCCAAAACCTCCCGTATATTTTCCGGTTCACGCATTCCGCAAACTTTTATTTTCAACTTTTTCTTCATTGCAATTCTTTGACCCATTTATGTAATTCTCTGCCGGCATCGGCTGTTTTCATAAAACTTTCCCCTATTAAAAAACCCTGAAATCCGGCTTGGGATAATATTTCTATATCTTCGGGATTTTTGATTCCGCTTTCGGAAATTTTTACAAATTCGGCGGGGATTTTATCTACCAATTCCAAGGAATTGTCAAGGCTTACCTCAAAAGTTTTCAAATTCCGGTTATTCACTCCCACTATATCAATTCCTTCGCATAATTTTTCCAATTCGCCTTCATGATGAATTTCCATCAATACCGACAATCCCAAGGAGCTTGCCAATTTGGTCAATTTTTTAATTTCTTTTTTGTCCAAAACGGCGGCAATCAGCAGTATGGCATCGGCGCCGGCACTTTTGGCTTCCAAAACCTGGTATTCATCAAAAATAAAATCCTTTCGTAAAACGGGAATATTTATTTGCGGTCTTATATTCTTTATATCTTCGATATTCCCTCCGAAAAAATAAGAATCGGTGAGTATGGAAACGGCAGCCGCTCCCGCTTTTTCATATTCGGGAATTATTTGTCCCGGAACCGCACGGATATTTATATCGGATTTTGAAGGGGACTTTCTTTTAAATTCGGCTATGATTCCCGGAGGTTTCACCAAAATATATTCGGGCAATGAAAAAGTTTGCCTCTCAAAAAAAGGACTTTTTTCCAATAGAGAAACCGGCATAACCTTTTTTAATTCTTCGATTTGAGGCTTTTTATAAGCGATAATTTTTTCCAGTATATCCATATTTATCCCGTTATGAGTTGTAAACTTTTTAAAGCTTTTCCCGTCAATAAAGACTCTTTGGATTCTTCAAAACACGTAGAAAAATCCTCTTCTTCTTTTTTCATCAGGCTTATGGCCATGGCCGCATTGGCACAAACCACATTATTTTGAGCCTCCGTTCCTTTTCCGGAAAGAATTTTTTTAAAGATTTCGACCGCTTCTTCCACTGTATTTCCTCCGAAAATTTCTTCGGGAGCGATGCGTGAAAGTCCCAAATCTTCGGGTTTTAATAAATGTTCCCCCTTGTTGTTTTTCAAAACAAAATCATCGGTGAGGGAAATTTCATCATAACCGGACAATCCATAGATTACCGCATATTTTTTCCCTTTTTCTTCTTGGAAAAGATAATGATACAGTCGGGCCAATTCCAAGCTGAATACTCCGGCCAATTGATGATTGGGGCGGGATGGATTGACAATGGGCCCCAACATATTAAAAAAAGTTTTCATTTTGAGTTCCCTTCTTACGGGTGCCACGGAAGCCATTGCCGGATGGAACTTGGGCGCATGCAAAAAAGTAATATTGGCGGTTTCTATTTGCTGTTGTAAAGTTTTTTCATCATTGGTAAATTCATATCCCAATGCTTCGAGCACATTGGAAGAGCCGCTCACGGATGAAACGCCGTAATTTCCGTGTTTGGCTACTTTATATCCCGCTCCGGCCACTACAAAAGAGGCAAGGGTGGAAATATTAAAAGTATTTTTTCCGTCTCCGCCGGTTCCACACATATCAATGGTTTCATAGGCCGATAAATCCACGGGAATGGCAAGATCCAATAAGGCTTTTCTAAAACCTTTGAGTTCTTCCACTCTAATGGGACGCATATTGAAAACCGTTAAAAAAGAAGCGATTTGGGCATTGTTATATTTACCCGAAGCAATTTCTTTGAGAATGTGTTCGGCTTCTTCGGCGGTTAATTTGTAATGTTTAAATAGTTTTTCCAAAATTGTTTTCATAGCTATATTTCCAAGAAATTTTTTATCATTTGTTTGCCTTCGTCCGTCATAATGCTTTCGGGATGAAATTGTACTCCCCACACTTTATAATCTTTGTGTTTCAGTGCCATAATTTGCCCGTCTTTTGTACGTGCGGTGACTTTGAGTTCGGGGCTTAGGTTTTCCTCGTCTATTACCCAGGAATGATAACGTCCCACTTCGGTTACGGGAGAAATTCCTTTGAAAACGGGATCTTGGGAATCGATAATTTCGATAGGAGTTTTTACACCGTGATAAACTTTTTCCAAGTTTTTTAATGAAGAGCCAAAAGCTTCGCCTATGGCTTGATGTCCCAAACATACTCCCAATATTTTTTTGACAGGAGCATATTTTTTGATAGCCTCAATCATGATTCCCGCCTTTGCAGGCAGACCGGGCCCGGGGGAAAAAACGATTTGGTCGTAAGCCTCTATTTCCTCCAAAGAGATTTGATCGTTGCGCACCACATCGACCGCGGCATCCGTCAATTCCTTGATATATTGAACCAAATTATAAGTAAAAGAATCGTAATTATCGATAATGAGTATTTTTTTCATAATCTATTTATTAAATTTTTCCGCTAGTTTAATGGCTTTTCGCAAAGCTCCGAGTTTATTATCCACTTCTTTAAGCTCTTTTTCGGGCACCGAATCCACTACCACGCCTGCTCCGGCTTGGTAATGTAATTTTCCGTTTTGACTAAGGATGGAACGTATGGTAATGGCCGTATTGATATCGCCGGTGAGACTGATAATTCCAACGGTTCCACCATAAAAGCCGCGTTCATGTTTCTCGTTTTGATGAATCAATTCCAAGGCTCTGTATTTGGGAGCGCCGCTCAATGTTCCCGCAGGAAAAGTAGCCCCGAAAATATCGATGGAAGTCTCTTTATTATCCACCTTTCCTTTTACCTCGGATACAATATGAATTACATGACTGAAATGCTGTATTTCTTTGTATTTGGTTACTTCCACATCCGAGCAAAATTTTCCCAAATCGTTCCGGGCCAAATCCACCAGCATGGTATGCTCGGCATTTTCTTTGGGATCCCGGCTCAATTCTTCTCCCAGGATTTTGTCCAGTTTAAAATCTCCTGTTTTTTTATAAGTTCCCGCAATGGGATTCAATACGGCCTTGCCTTCCGAGATCACCAATTGGCTTTCGGGGGAAGAGCCGAAAAGTTTATAATTGCCATAATCAAAATAAAACAAATAGGGCGAAGGATTGACCGAACGCAAAGCTCTGTAAACATTGAATTCGTCGCCTTTGAACGAAAGGGAAAACCTTCGGGCAAAAACGATTTGAAACACCTCTCCCAACCGGCAGTATTCTTTTCCTTTTTCCACCAATTGCATGAAATCTTCACCGGTAATGGGAGACTGCTCGTCGTCCATGGCTTTAAAATGAAATGCAGGAAGTTTTTGCGCATAAACCGTATTGACAAAATCATCGAGTTGGACTTCTTCTCCTTCGGGAATATTTTCCAGAATGAGCACATCGTCGTTAAAATGATTGATGGCGACAATAAAACGGTAAAAACCGTAATTCATCAAAGGGATTTGTTCCTCTCGCCTTTTATTCTCGAAAGGGAGCGTGTCAAAATATTTTACCGCTTCAAAACCCGTAAAACCGTAAATTCCGTTAAATTGAAAAGGATCTCCTTCTTGTTGAACGTCAATTCCGGCTATGAATCTTTTGAGTTCAAGAGGAATGTCAAAATTTCGTGCTTCCCCTTTCAATTCATTATTTACATATAATTTGTCTTCCTCTATTTTAAAGTTTTCCATCAATCCGCCCACTATAAAAGTAAAGCTGTTTTTGTTGCTGTTATAGTCGGAACTTTCCAGCAAAAGACTTTCCGGAAATTGATCCCTGATGCGCAAATATACACTCACGGGAGTTAAAGTGTCGGCAGGTAAAGAATGATATTTTAAAGTATATTTCATATTTTCATTTTTTATCACACAAAAAAAGCTTACCGGATTGGGTAAGCTCATATCTTTTTTGCAAAGCAGCGGCTATCTCATCCGGTTATCGAATTAGTTTTAAACCACCACCAAGCATTGAATAAAGTCATCGTTTGAATTTTATAAGCACCAAATTTATAACTATTTTTTTATTTTGCAAAAAAACATTTGGGTATATTTTATTTAATTTTTAAAACTCTTGAAATTAAAGGAATTTTTATTGAAAAATAAATCTAACACCCAAATCAATTGATTTAACTGTTAAACTTCTTGGAATTTTATCAGATAAGTCTAATAGTTTATCTTCCAAATTTAACTTTTTATATCTCAGTTGGCACTTTATATTCAAAATTAAAAAGTAATAATTCCCTTGTTTTTAGGAAATATATTAGAATTATTTTTCAATAATTAGTTTTTGAATAATACTATCCAGCTTATTAAATTGCTCATTAGAATAGCCTGATGATTCATACAAAATCTTTTTGTTGTGAATTAATACGTAATAAGGAAAAGCTTTAATCCTTTCTTTTATAAAAATGCTATCAGCAATAACATTAGGAAATATAATTTTTTTTTGTTTTATCATTTCATCTATTATTTGTATTTTATCAAACATATTTACTCCAATAATTTTTATATTGCCTTTATAGGTATTATATAAATTATTCATTTTTGGTAAAGATAAAATGCATGGAAAACATTTCTTATGCCAAAAAAAGTATATTACATTGTTTGTCGTATCTTTCTGTGAATTAAAATTATCTCCATTTAAGTATCTTCCAGTAAAAAAGAAAGGTTTTTTTACTTGTCCAATATTTTTTGAAATAGAATATTTTTTGTAATTTTTTAATTTTATATTTAATTCATTTTCTATATTGAAACTCACTTTTTTAAAATTAGTAAAATTTAATTTTTCATACTGATCATATCCTAAATAATTTATTGTTTTTTCAAGACTGACAATTCTATTATCATTGATAAAATAGGCATATTTAAAACTGTTTTTTTTCTTATTAATTTTTTCAACTCTAATTGTATCATTTTTTACAGTTATAATTGTAGAATCTCTAAACATTTCTTTATAAGGTCTGCAAATTGGCCTTACAAATGAAAAGTATTTATTGCGTTTTTGAACGATATATTTATTGTGATTTTTATAAAAAGTATAAAGGGAATCATTAATGTAAAAGATAAAATGATTTGCACTTTCAATATAATAATTGCAATTATTATTTATTATTAATTTATAATTGTATTTGGCAGTATCACTTTTTAATAGACTTTTTCTTTTGTATTCTAAATTGTAGGCTGTATTAAAACTTTCAGGATTTGTTAATGTCTTATATTCTGTTTTACAGGATATAAAAATAAGTAATGCTATTATTAATTTTTTATACATATATATAAATTTATCCAAGCCAAAAGTGATTTTGGCTTGGATATTAAATAAAAATTACTAATCTATTTTTTTCCCATTTAATATAAGAGTTTTACAAGCTAAAAGTATACCGTCAGTATATTTATTATTGAAACCCTTTTTAATATCATCATCTTCTATATATCCTTCACAGCAGTCGGACCCCCCACATCTTAATTTATTACCATCTACAAAATAATCGCAATTATTTAAAGGGTCTGGACTATCTATGCAGTCACATTTATATACAGGATCCATTAATCGGATAGCAATTGTATTATCGTCGAAGGGTATGAAGTAAAATGACATATCTTTTGGACATGTTAATTTTCCATTTTCATCAACTTTAATATTAAATAATTTATACTCACCTTTATATTTTTTATTATTATCAATATCAACCATCATTAAACCACTGTCTTTATCAATAGTAATTTCGTAATTTGTTATTAAGAAATGTTCATAATTATCATTAATTAAATTTGTTCTTTCATCTGATTTATTACATGAAATAGTAATAATCGCTATAATCAAACTAAGGTATATTATTGCTTTTTTCATAATCGTAAATTTTTATTGTTTAAAATAATTTTTATCAAGTACCTTTTCCTTCCGCTTGAAAAAGAAGTGGAGAGCTTCCAAACTTGCATTTTAAACAATAAAAAAACGTATCTTTGTCTTGTCGAATGCAAATTTGGCGTCTATGGGTTTGCCGCCAAGAGCTTTCCCGGGTCCGGCGGCATTCCCTCTTTGTTTTTACATTATAGCTAACTCATAATTTCACGATTTATTGATTTATATATGTCAAATATATAAAATTTTTAATATAAAACCGCATTTATTATTGTATTTTTGCAATTTTATTAATGTTTCAAAAATTAGGCTATTTTTGCTACATTATTAAAATCCCCCCCCTTATGTTAATTTAAATATTTTCAAGATTTTAAGAAAAGTGAATTTTTATTCTCATTTCCAAAAAGCATTCTTTCAATTTATTTTGGACACAAACATGATTTTTTGGTCATTATATAATCAAAGGATAGTGCTTTTTTATTATATAGTGTTTTGAAATAGATTTATCATTTTTCAGTTCCTCAGCATCAAAACTGTTTTCTTATAAATTATAAAGGGGGGCATTTATTTTCGATTTATAAACTTCATTCTTTTCTCATTTAAATAATAAGAAATAAACCCATACATACCCAATAAAATATTGATTAAGGAAATATCTCCTTTATAAGTTTTTATAGAAAAAAGATTGATGAGATTAAAAATTATCATTACCAAAAAAGGGAGAATTAAAAAATTGAACTTGCCGGAAAGAGTTTTTTTCGGATATAAAAAAAATCCCAAGAAAAATAATATCAATGATAGAAAATAAATGGATTGTGGAGTAAAGGATTTTTTTAATAAACCTCCCATTAAAAATAATGTGGCGATTAAAAAAAGCAAAAGGGCTATTTTCTTTTTCCTAACATACAAATTTAAAGTTTATAATGAATTACTAACAACCAAACAGAAGGTTGACGGTAAATATTTTGAGTTGTGATCATATAAGGCCCGTATATAATGTCTTGGATATAGGAAGTATTGAATATATTTTTGGCCTTCAATTCAAAACCCCAAGGATTGTTTTCCTTTTGATAAGAAAGAGTGAACCGGGCTTTTTGAAAATCTTTTTTCCGGTTATTTGTATCATAATTTATTTGATATTCATAGCTTCCGCTAAATACAAAATGCTTTAAAAAATCATATTCCAATTCAAAAAACGGACTGATTTTTTTATTTGTGATATATAAATTTCCGTAATCGGTAGCAGAGTGATTATAATCCACTCCAAAATCCATATTGGGCCATTTTTTGAAATAGGTGCCGAAACTCAATTTATAATTTTGCGTAAAATTTTTGATCTCCTTCCAATTTTCCTGTATGTTTTGCATATAACGGCCGTATGAAAAAGCCGGAGTGAGTTTGACATAAAAACGCCTTAAATCCAATTTATAAAACAACCGGCTGCTGAAAAAATCCTCCGCCATAGAAAGTTGTGCCGCTTGGTAATAACTGTAAATATCCGTATAAACCACTTTGTCTTTAATGGGATTGAGTTTGCGCCGATATTGAAAACGCAGGTAATATTGATGCTTTTTGATAAAGCTGTAATTGTTGATTGATAAAGATAATTGATGAAAAAGTTCGTTTTCCAAAGCCGGATTTCCCCTGTAAACAGAAGAAAATTCCCGCAGATAAAAAGCACCGGAATATTTTTGCAGGCCGTAGATGCTGCTTTTTAATTGGTAATTGAAAACAATCTTTTTGGCCAAACTGTATTTTCTCTCCAACCGGAATTCAGGCAGTAAATTAAATTTTGTCCGCACCGGCAAATTTTTGAAATTCCAGCGATAGGAATGTGCAAAAAGGCCGGTCTTTAAAACAAATTTTCCCATTTTTCTCTTGTACTGCAAGCCGCCAAACAAATCATTGATTTTTAAATGCATATCGTCTGTAAAACCCGCTGATTCAAAGGATACGGATTGCCCGTTTTCCAAAATTTGATACACATAGGAATCCAATTTACCATCCATTAAATCATTTCCCAAAGTAGTATAAATATGTTGCTTATTATCGATGATCCAATAATGTTTCAACTCGGCATACCATTGATTTTTTTGTATTTCCCGGTTTTGGTTAATCTCATATACCGCTTGCGTTTCCAAGGGCAATAAAGGATTCAAGTTGCCGTCGTTTGTGGTCCAATTGTCTTCCGGAGTTTCTTTGGAATGCTTCCATTCATTGATCACTCGCAAGGTATTTTTTTTGTTAAACCTTTTGTGCCAAGTAAAAATTCCGTCGATATAAAAATTTTCTTTGCGTCCGGTTTTATTTATAAAGCGATCAACGGATTCATATTGATTGGCAATCCCGGAAAGGTTTTTTTGATTTTGCCAATTTCCCGAAAGGTTTAAATCCAAATAGTCAAATATCTCTTTTTTATACCTCCAATGTACTTTCCCGATAGCCGTTTCAAAATCTTGTTGCTGCGAAGTATTGCGTATTTCTTCGATTCCGGTTTCCAGGTATTCATTGTGTATATCTTCGCCGGCGGTTTGCCGGTCTTTATCGTAAATCATATAGGTGGAAAACTCATGCTTAGGCCCCACATCTTGTTGCCATTGGGCGGCCTGAAAATGGATTTCCTTACTGATGAATTGATCTTGAAAAATCAAGCTGCTAATGGAATTGAAATTGCGAAAAGAGGAACGCATTTTATCCAAACTCATGCTGCTTCCTTCAAAACGCATAAAATCCGAAATATCCATTGAGGCTTCGCCGGTATTGTTTATATTTCCTATATAGCTCAAATTGGTTTTGGGACTGTAATAGAACAAATTGGCTTTGCCCGAATATTTCTCGTCGTCGCCCGCCCCCGCATAAATATCGCCGAAAACAAACCGTTTCTTTCCTTCTTTGAGCTTGATATTGATGATCATTTTTTGCTCGTCTGTCAAGCCTTGCATAAAACTTATGCTGTGATAGTCGTCCACCGCCGTAACTTTATCCACTGCATCGGCGGGAATATTCTCGACCGCCAGTTTGGTTCCTCCTCCAAAAAACTCTTTGCCTTCCACCAGCACTTTGCTCACCTTCTTGCCCATAACGGTAACTTGTCCCGTTTTGCTCACTTCCACTCCGGGCAATTTTTTGAGTACGTCTTTCAGTTTGCGTTCTTCTCCGGTTTTAAACCGGTCTGTTTTATAAACTATACTGTCTTGGGTCACTTTAACGGGCATATCAGCGGTGATTACCACTTCGTCCAATTGATTTTTTGCCTCTTTCAACACGATATTTTTTTCCAAATCTCCCGATAAACTATCCACCCTGAAAACATATTTTTCATAACCCATGGAAAGCACGGTAATTTGATAGGAAATTTTTTTTAACAAGCGGATTTTATAGCTCCCGTCTTCACCGCTCATAGCAAAAACCGGCGGGATATCAGGCGCATTTATCGTTTCTGCCATGAGATTTGCAAAAACCACAGGTTGTTTTAAACTATCCCTTACTTGCCCTTTGATTTCCCGCTCTTGTGAAAAAGAAATAAAAAAAGAAAAAACGAAAAGCAAACTTAATATAAATTTCATCAATCCTATCTTTCTAATTTATGAAAGGCTTTTATACGAGCCTCTTCTCCCTCTTTTTTTGTTCTCAACAGACCTTTTGTAGGAATCTTTATTTTGATTGGTTTTTTACTAAAAATAATCTTCTCTGCCACAATGCTATTTGAATTATATTGGTACTTTAATATTAATCCGGGTAAACCCACATCATCACCGGGCCCAAAGGGAACGGGAATATCGGGAGTAAACCAGGCCATAGCCCTTCCTTTTGTCGCCTTAATAACAGGATAGCCCAAAATAGTATCTCTCTCGGGAGTGATTTTCCATTTAACATCTTTAAAATGTTTGGTTTCTCTTACCAATTTTCCCAATTCCAAAGCTGTATATTGAAACATTATTATAGAATCTTTTTTGTTCACATATATTTTGTTTAATACTCTTCCGTTTACTTTAATCCTCAATAAATCTCTGTTTGATAAATTATCAGGAACTAAGATATCTTCCATATAGTAAATACTTTCATTGGGATTAAACTTTAAAATAAACGGAATCTCTTTGGCCCACTCATATCGTTTGAGTTTTTTGGCTTTATTATTATAAATCATATTTCTTAAAACGGGATCTTCAACATTTTCCAGTTCTTTATCAAAAGCCTTTTCGTCAAAAGCAATTTTGTAAATCACTTTTCCATTTTGTTGCCCTTGTAAAAAATAAATATTTAATAATAGAAATAATAATATAAATTTTTTCATTAAAGTTATTATGGATTTAATGCATTAACATTTCTTTCGCCAATCTTTTTCTTCTAATACTATCTGCTGCTTCTTTTGTTCTTAATATTCCTTTTTTGGGTTTTTTTATTTTAATTTTATCTTTTGTAAATATAATTTTATCTGCAACAATTTCTGTTGCTGGAAATTGCTTTATAAATTTCTTCTTTAAAATTAATCCTGGTAATCCACCATAACCAGCCGGACCAAAGGGTAAAGTAATATCGGGGGTAAACCATACTTCAACATTTTTATAAATAGCTTTAATCACAGGATAACCAAGTATAATATCTCTTTCCTCAGTTATTTTCCATTTCGGATTATTATATAAACTACTTTTTTCTCTTTCCATTTCTCGGGAAAAAGGAGACATTCCTTGGGTTATTTTTACATTACTTATTTTATTTTGATAATATTTATCCATACCACCTCCTAATAATTTAGCTCTTATCAAATAATATTCTGGTAAGTCCTCCGTCAACATTTCTTCTTCCCAAAAATATAGACTTTCTTCATTATTGAATTTTAAAATAAAATTAAATTGACTAGCTATTGCATAATATTTATTAAATTTTTGCATGGTTTCTTCATAATCGATATTATTTTTGGTATAAATGTTTTTTACCTGATCATCTGGTACTTTTCTCACCTTATATATTATAGTACCATTTGTTTGGGATCGAATAATAGAAAAAATAAATAATAAAAATAATGTTATAAATTTCTTTTTTATCATAGTATAAATATGTTAATAAGATTAGAAAAAGTAGAGAGGTTTTTTTCTTCCTCTCTACATAAAATTTGAATTTATTCCCTTTCACACATTTTCTTTTCCATCTTATAGATCCATTGCCAAGTATAAGAACCAAATGGATAACCACTATCCTCTGCTAAAAGGTAAGCTTGTAATCTACATTTATAACTTTCCTGCTGATTAAATAGTATATTTGTTTCCGCACTTATTAAGTTTACATTTGAAAAGACAAATGTGAAAATTAAAATTATTTTTCTCATAATATAAATTTTAAATAATTAAAAAGGAAGAGGAAGACTTCCTCTACATATAGAATTTGGATTTATTCCATTTCACACATTTTCTTTTCAGAATAATAGATCCATTGCCATTCTTTTGAGGCATATTCATAACCACTTTCCTGAGCCTCTTGAAAAGCCTTTAACCTACATTTATAACTATCTTCCTGATTGTCTTGTGCACTTGTTACTGCACTTATTAAACCAATATTTGAAAACATAATTGCAATAATTAAAACTAATTTTTTCATAATCGTAAATTTTTATTGTTTAAAATAATTTTTATCAAGCACCTTTTCCTTCCGCTTGACAAGGAAGTGGAGAGCTTCCAAACTTGCATTTTAAACAATAAAAAACGTATCTTTGTCTTGTCAAATGCAAATTTGGCGTCTATGGGTTTGCCGCCAAGAGCTTTCCCGAGATCACGGCGGCATTCCCTCTTTGTTTTTACATTATAGCTAAGTCATAATTTCACAATTTACTGATTTATATATGTCAAATATATAAAATTTTTAATGTAAAATTGCATTCAATATGGTATTTTTGTATTTTTATTGATATTTTAAAAATTAGGCAGTTTTTGTTACGCTATCAAAATCCCCCCCCCTCATATAATTTAATTATTTTTAAGATTTTAAGAAAAGTGAATTTTTATTACCACTTATAAAAAACAATTTTATAATTTATTTTGTATAAAATCATTATTTTTTGCTCACTCAACAATCCAAAAATACTATTTTATATCGGTTTACAATCAATTAAAGAAAAAGACCGTCTAAAAATTCCTCTACCTTCTTTTCGCCCGCATTCTTTCTCTTATTTTTAATCATTATCCTTCAATGATTTTTTTTTATAATTTCTATTCTTTTTTATTTATTTCACCTGTTTCTACTTTGCATCTTTTGGTATAACTCCCATTTCTTTTTAAAAAACAGATCTTTTAATTCCACGGCACTTATCGGCTTACCTTCTATGGGTTTTTTAATTTTCAGATGTTTTTTATATGTCAATTTTTTTAAGCTCAATGTATGCGGACCATAATTTAATTCCACAATCAAGCCCGGTGTGCCGGCAAACCTTCCGGGACCAAAAGGAACAGGAATCTCAGGTGTAAACCAAGCTTCTATATCAAAGCCTTTCTTGGTTTTTGCCTTTTTGGTCGCTTTATAACATTTCAATCCGCCAATTATTCTTTTTTCGTAACTAATCGTCCAATCGCTTTTTATGGTATCTCTGACCAAATACAATTGATTCATACTTGTCTTTTGATTCAATATATAACGTTGAGGGGCATTTTGATAAAAAACACCTTTTCCAAAAGTCCACTGCGAGATACGCCAAGCGGACGGATCCAAAAGTTCATCCGGTTTAATTCCCGCTTCCACTTTATAAAGTGCTTCTTTCGGAGTAAATTTTAAAATATATTTATGTTGCTTGGCATATTCTTCCGCAAGCTTCATAAAAAAATTCATTTCGGTTTTCGGAGCATTTTTTAATTCTTTGTTAATGGATAATTTTTCCGGATGGAAGGAATAATCATAGTAAACAATTGCATTTTGTTGGGCATTCAATCCAAGAGAAATGAAAGAGCTTATAATTATAAAAGACAAAAATTTTGACATAAAAAACCACATGGCAATAAACAAATATAACTAATTTTTTAGTTTTACGCCCTTTCAATTAGGTTTTTTTAAAAAATTTGCTTTTCTTATATATAATTTTTAGGCTTTGAATCCTTCTATCATTGGTTATGAAAAATATAAATTACCCTAACAGCCGGACTTCTTTTTTCCTACTTCTCAAAACCTATTATCATATTATTTAAAAATACTTTAAATGCAAGGAATTTGATATAATAATAAAAATAAATCACCCACGCCAAAAGAATTACAATCATCACAAAATAAGTGATATGAAGATAAGCCCCGATAGTGGTTCCGATAATTATAGCCAAGATACTGAAAACTACATTTACAATAAGGGCATCGCTAAAACCGATTTTTAAAAAAGTCGTAATGAAATTAAGGCTTTCAAATTTTTCCTCGATAATCCAATTGTTCTTTACATTTTTAACCGTAACAACCAGTGCATTGGTAAGATAAACCTTGACGGTATCTTCGTCGATTATTTTGAAATTATAATTTAATGATTCCAAATTTTTGATGAGTTTTTCAATCATAATATAAAATTTTAAAAGAGGTTAAATAAATATTCCGGCTTGATTTTAAGAAGAAAAACTTAAATTTCAAGCATCTCTCTAAATCAATCATTTTAAATTAATTATAAAAACTACTATGATTAAAAAACGTTCATTTTTTAAAACTCCGATTTTTCATACAATTTAACAGTCGGATATTTGGTTTTGGTCATTTCATAAGAAAAAGGAGAATCGGCAAGAAATACCTGTTTTCCGTATTTGTCCTTGGCCAGATATCTTTGTTTTACGCGTTTAAAATCTTTGTATTCTTCGTTGTTGGGATCTTCGGGGGCTACCCAAAAAGCTTTGTAAACATTCAAAGGTTCATAGGTACATTTAGCTCCGTATTCGTGTTCCAAGCGGTATTGAATTACGTCATATTGCAGCGCTCCTACGGTTCCTATCACTTTACGTCCATTGCTGTCCAAGATAAACAATTGGGCTACTCCTTCATCCATCAATTGGTCGATTCCTTTGGCCAATTGCTTGGATTTCATAGGATCGGCATTGTTGATATAGCGAAAATGTTCCGGGGAGAAATTGGGGATTCCTTTGAAATGCAACATCTCTCCTTCTGTAAAGGTATCACCTATTTTAAAGTTTCCCGTGTCGTGCAAACCTACTATATCTCCCGGGTAAGACTCGTCCACCACCTGCTTTTTCTGGGCAAAAAACGTATTGGGGCTGCTAAACTTGAAATTCTTTTTCAAGCGCGTATGAAAATAAGGCTGATTTCTTTTAAAAGTCCCCGATACAATTTTCACAAAAGCTATCCGGTCCCTATGCTTGGGATCCAAATTGGCATGGATTTTAAAAACAAATCCGGTCATTTTGGGCTCATCGGGATAAACTATACGCTCTTCGGCTTCTTTGGGTTGTGGCGGAGGGGCAATCTCTACAAAACAATCCAGCAATTCCTGGACTCCAAAATTATTTAAAGCCGAACCGAAAAATACGGGTTGCAACTCTCCTTTGAGGTAAGCATCATGATCAAAAGGAGGATATACCCCTTCTACCAATTCGAGGTTTTCCTTTAATTCTTCCACCTTTTCCTCTCCGATTAATTCGACCAAACGAGGATCATTTACATCGGTAATTTCTTCGAAATCTGCTATTTTTTGCTTATTTTCTCCAAAATAGAGTTTCAATTTTTCTTCCCAAATATTATATACTCCCGTAAAATCACTTCCCATTCCGATGGGAAAGCTCAACGGAGTAACTTTCAAGCCCAATTTTTGTTCAATCTCATCCAATAACTCAAAAGCATCTTTCCCTTCACGGTCCAGCTTATTGATAAACACGATAATGGGAATATTTCGCATGCGGCAAACCTGTACCAGTTTCTCCGTCTGTTCCTCGACTCCTTTTGCCACGTCAATCACCACAATTACACTATCGACCGCCGTAAGTGTTCTATAAGTATCCTCAGCAAAATCCTTATGCCCGGGGGTGTCGAGGATATTTATTTTTTTGTTTTTATAATAAAATGCCAATACCGAAGTAGCCACCGATATTCCTCTTTGTTTCTCTATCTCCATAAAATCGGAGGTGGCTGCTTTTTTAATTTTATTGGATTTTACCGCTCCGGCTTCTTGAATGGCGCCCCCAAAAAGCAATAATTTTTCTGTCAATGTGGTTTTCCCGGCATCGGGGTGGGAAATAATCCCGAAAGTTCTCCTTTTTGCTATTTCTTGTTCTAAACTCATTCTATGGCTTTGTTATTCGATTTGCAAAAGTAAGAAAAAACCGCTTGAAAACCGCTTGTTTACAGAGCTAATATCACTATAAAAAATCTTGATTATCATTCTATTGCATAAATTAAAATATTATGTATTTTTGCAAAGTTTTAAACCTTAAAAAATTAGAAATTATGCCAGTAGTAGTCACTGATGATACTTTTGAAGATGTAGTATTAAAATCCGACAAACCCGTAATCGTAGATTTTTGGGCTGTTTGGTGCGGACCTTGTAGAATGGTTGCTCCCGTAATGGATCAATTGGAAGAAAAATACGGAGACAAAATTGTTGTCGCCAAAGTTGATGTTGATAAAGAACAAAAATATGCCGCTGAGTACGGAGTAAGAAATATCCCTACTATTTTGGTATTTCAAAACGGTGAAGCCATCGGCCGTCAAGTAGGAGTCGCTCCTTTTGAAGTTTTTGACAAAGCTATCGGTCAATTGGTTGGCGAAGAAAAATAAGAATAAGACAACTATAATAAAAAAGCCTTTGGAGAAATCTCCAAAGGCTTTTTTGTGAATGATTATAATCTCTCTAATTTATAGCTTTTTGAAAGCTTTTATTCCGGGATAATAAGCCACATCTCCCAATTCTTCTTCTATGCGAAGTAATTGATTATATTTTGCCATTCTGTCGGTTCTTGACAGGGAACCGGTTTTAATTTGTCCGGTATTTAAAGCAACGGATAAATCGGCAATGGTAGTATCTTCCGTTTCTCCTGACCGGTGTGAAACCACTGCTGTATATCCCGCATTATGTGCCATATTAATGGCATCAATGGTTTCTGATAGAGAACCGATTTGGTTTAATTTGATCAAGATAGAATTAGCTACCCCTTCTTTGATTCCTCTTTCCAATATCTTGGTATTGGTAACAAAGATATCGTCTCCTACCAATTGAATTTTATCTCCTAATAATTTTTGTTGAAGTTTCCATCCTTCCCAATCGTTTTCATCCATTCCGTCTTCGATAGAGACAATAGGATATTTTTCTACCAATTCGGCCAAGTATTCGGCTTGCTCTTGTGGAGTTCTTTTCTTTCCGTTGGGGCCTTCAAATTTTGTATAATCGTAGATTCCGTCATGATAAAACTCGGAAGCGGCTACATCCAAAGCCAAACCGATATCTTTTCCGGGTTCATATCCCGCTTCTTTAATGGCCTCCAAAATGGTTTCAATCGCATCTTCGGTTCCTTTAAAATTAGGTGCAAAACCACCTTCATCTCCTACGGCAGTTGATAAACCTCTTTTTTTCAAAATGGATTTTAATGTATGGAAAGTTTCGGTTGCCATTTTCATGGCTTCAGAGAAATTTTTTGCTCCGTAGGGCACAATCATAAATTCTTGAAATGCAATGGGTGCATCGGAATGTGAGCCTCCGTTAATGATATTCATCATAGGCACGGGAAGTGTTTTGGCTCCAACACCGCCAATATATTTATATAAAGGCATATCTTGTTCGTTTGCAGCGGCTTTTGCTGCTGCCAATGAAACGCCTAAAATAGCATTGGCTCCTAATTTTGCTTTGTTTTCGGTACCGTCCAGTTCTTTTAACACTTTATCAAGTTCCAATTGGTTGGAAACCTCCATACCTATAATTTCCGGTGCGATTACATCATTGACGTTTTCCACGGCTTTCAATACCCCTTTTCCTTTATAGTCTTTTCCTCCATCTCTAAGTTCTACCGCTTCATGTTCTCCGGTTGATGCTCCCGAAGGCACAGCGGCTCTTCCCAACACTCCATATTCAGTTATAATATCGACTTCTACTGTAGGATTCCCTCTGGAATCAAAAATTTGTCTGGCTTTTACATCTTGTATTCTACTCATGATCTCAATTTTTTAGTTATGTAAAGTTACGAAAATTAAAAAAGCCGGATAATGATCTTATCCGGCTTTTAAGTAAATTTATAGTTAAGAGTTTATTCTTTCTCTTGTGTCTCTTCCGTTTGCGTTTCGGGAGCGGTTTCCGCTTGTGCTGGAGCCGCTTTTTTTCTTCTTCTTCTGGATTTTTTCTTGGCAGGTTTGTCTGCATTGTAGGTAGTGTTATAATCTACAAATTCGATCATTGCCATTTCAGCATTATCACCCAAACGGTTTCCTAATTTAATGATACGTAAATATCCTCCGGGTCTATCAGCCACTTTGGTAGATATTTCTCTAAACAATTCCGTTACCGCATCTTTGTCTCTTAAATAACTGAAAACAACACGACGATTATGCATAGTGTCGTTTTTTGATTTGGTAATAAGCGGCTCCAAGAACATTCTTAAAGCTTTGGCTTTTGCCAATGTGGTATTGATACGTTTATGTTTGATCAATGAACTTCCCATATTTGCCAACATGGATTTTCTATGGGCGGTTTTTCTTCCTAAGTGGTTAAATTTCTTTCTATGTCTCATAACCTAATTTCTTTATTTATCATCCAATTTATAATTCGAAAGATCCATACCAAAGGTAAGTCCTTTCCTGTCTACCAATTCTTCCAATTCGGACATTGATTTTTTCCCGAAGTTTCTGAATTTCATCAAATCTGATTTATTATATTGCACAAGCTCACCCAATGTTTCCACATCCGCTGCTTTTAAGCAGTTCAAAGCTCTTACGGACAAATGTAAATCTACCAATTTGGTTTTTAGCAATTGTCTCATGTGCAATGACTCTTCATCATAAGTTTCAGGCTCTGAAGTAGCTTCTTCATCGATAGAGATGCGTTCGTCTGAAAACAGCATAAAATGTTTAATCAATATTTTTGCCGATTCTGTCAAAGCATCTTTGGGATGAATTGAACCGTCAGTTTCTACTTCAATAATAAGCTTGTCATAATCGGTTTTTTGCTCCACACGATAGTCTTCTATGGAATATTTCACATGTTTAATGGGCGTGAAAATAGCATCCATAAAGATGGTTCCAAAAGGCATATCCGCCTTTTTGTTTTCGTCTGCTGGAACATATCCTCGTCCTTTTTCAATATTGAATTCGAAATTTAAAGATACTTTGGGATCCAAATGTATCAATTCCAATTCGGGATTAAGGATTTGAAAACCGGTTATATATTCTTGTAAGTCACCGGCAGTAATCACGTCTTTTCCTGTGATGGAAACTTTTACATTTTCCCTGTCGATGCCTTCAACTTGATTTTTAAATCTGATTTGTTTAAAATTTAGAACGATTTTAGTGACATCTTCCACTACTCCGTCCATAGAAACAAATTCATGATCTACCCCGTCGATTCTAATAGAAGTAATGGCATATCCTTCGAGAGACGATAAGAGTACTCTGCGAAGTGCATTACCAATAGTTAGTCCAAACCCCGGTTCCAAAGGTTTGAATTCAAATTTGCCGTATTTATCATCGGCTTCAATTTGAAAAACTTTATCTGGTTTTTGAAAATTTAATATGGCCATATAGATTTTATTATTTAGAATACAACTCGACAATCAAGTGTTCTTGTATATTTTCTGGTATTTGAACGCGTTCGGGACGATTGACAAATTCTCCTTCCATTTTTTCATCGTTCCATTTCAACCATTCATAATTGGATTTGTTATTGTCGAGAGAATCGGTAATCACTTGTAGTGATTTTGATTTTTCTCTTACACCGACAACATCTCCGGGTTTCAATTGATAAGAAGGAATATTTACCACATCTCCGTTTACGGTAATATGTCTGTGGGAAACCAATTGACGGGCCGCTCTTCTTGAAGGAGCTAATCCGAAACGGTAAACCACATTATCCAATCGGGATTCTACCAATTGCATCAAAACTTCTCCGGTATTTCCTCCTTGTCTGGAAGCTTTTTTAAACAAATTACTAAATTGTTTTTCCAAAATACCGTAAGTATATTTTGCTTTTTGTTTTTCGGCCAATTGAATGGCATATTGAGATTTTTTTCCTCTTCTTCTATTCGGACCATGTTGTCCGGGAGGGTATTTTCTTCTCTCAAAAAATTTATCTTCTCCGTAAATGGGTTCGCCAAATTTACGGGCTATTTTTGTTTTAGGTCCTGTATATCTCGCCATAATTCAATAATTTTTAAACTCTTCTTCTTTTAGGGGGACGACATCCATTATGCGGAATGGGTGTTACATCTATAATTTCGGTGACTTCAATTCCGCTATTGTGTATAGTTCTTATAGCAGACTCTCTTCCGTTTCCGGGTCCTTTTACATAAACTTTCACTCGTCTTAAACCGGCTTCATAAGCGGTTTTGGCTGCGTCTTCAGCAGCTACTTGAGCAGCATAAGGAGTATTTTTCTTTGATCCTCTAAAACCGTTTTTTCCGGCAGAAGACCAAGAGATAACTTCTCCCTTTTTGTTGGTTAAAGAAATGATTACATTATTGAATGTAGCTTGAATATAAGCTCTACCATTGGGTTCAACGACAACTTTTCTTTTCTTTGCTCTACTATTTGATTTTGATTTTGCCATAATCACTAATTATTATTTCGTTGCTTTTTTCTTGTTCGCTACAGTTTTTCTCTTACCTTTTCGGGTACGGGAATTGTTTTTTGTTCTTTGTCCACGTAAAGGCAATCCGATTCTGTGACGGATTCCTCTGTAGCAACCGATGTCCATCAAACGTTTGATGTTCAATTGAACTTCTGATCTCAATTCACCTTCAATACGGTACTCGGAGATGGTCTTTCTTATATTTGCAATATCAGAATCATCCCAATCTTTTACCTTTTTATCTTCATCCACTCCGGCTTTAGCCAAAATTTCTTTCGCTCTGGATCTTCCTATTCCGTAAATATAGGTCAATCCGATTACTCCTCTTTTGTTTTTTGGTAAATCTACCCCTGCTATTCGTGCCATAATTATCCTTGTCTTTGTTTATGTTTCGGATTCTTTTTGTTAATTACGTATAGACGTCCCTTACGACGAACGATTTTGTCCTCGGGACTTCTTTTTTTAATTGATGCTCTTACTTTCATAATATATAAGCTTTTCCTGTATTTTAATATCTGTATGTTATTCTTCCCTTGGTCAAATCATAGGGACTCAATTCTACTTTTACTTTATCTCCCGGAAGTAATCGAATGTAGTGCATTCTCATTTTTCCGGAGATATGTGCGGTTATCACATGGCCGTTTTCCAATTCGACTTTAAACATCGCATTGGACAAGGCTTCTTTGATGATTCCGTCAACTTCTATTGCGGGTTGTTTTGCCATAATTTACTTTTTTCTACCTGTTTTCATTAATGCGTCATAGTGTCTGTTCAATAAGTAAGCTTCCACTTGTTGGATAGTATCTATTGCAACACCTACCAAAATCAATAGGGAAGTTCCTCCATAAAACATCGCCCATGACGTTTGCATTCCGGGAAACAAAGAGTGTACCAAAGCAGGGAAAACTGCTATGATGGCCAAAAATATAGCTCCCGGCAAAGTAATTTTAGATAGAATATCATCTAAATATTCAGCCGTTTGTGTTCCGGGTTTTACGCCGGGAACAAATCCGTTGCTTCTTTTCAAATCTTCGGCAATTTTACTGGTTTGAACAGTAATGGCCGTATAGAAATAGGTGAAAATAATTATCAACAATGCAAATACCAGATTATACCAAGGATTGAACATATCACCAAAAGTGGTTTTCATCCACATGGCCCAGTCAGAATCTGACATAGATCCCAACATAGTTGGAAAGAACATCAAGGCTTGGGCAAAAATGATAGGCATAACCCCGGCCGCATTTAATTTTAAAGGCAAATATTGACGGGCACCGAAAATATTTTTCTCATATCCTCCTCCTACAGCTCTACGAGCATATTGAAGAGGTACCGGTCGATAGGCTTTAACCAACATTATACTGGCAGCAATAATCATTAACCATACAACTATTTCAAATAAAAGCAACATCGGCCCTCCGTTTTGTTCGGTGACACGATTGGCAAATTCTTGAAGAAATGCCGAAGGCATCCGGGCAATAATACCTACCATAATTAATAAGGAAATACCATTACCGATTCCTTTGTCAGTAATTTTTTCTCCCAACCACATGGCAAATACCGTACCGGCAGAAAGAACAATAACCGCTAGTAATACAAACAACCATCGTTGTTCAATCAAAAAGGCGGTATGAGGTAACTGCACGGTAAGGTTATATACATAACTCGGTCCTTGTATCAAAGTAATTCCGATGGTTAACCAACGGGTAATTTGTGTGATTTTTTTTCGTCCGCTTTCTCCTGCTTTTTGCAGTTTTTGAAGAGCGGGCAAGGCAATCCCCATTAATTGAACGACGATCGATGCAGAAATATAGGGCATAATTCCCAAAGCCATAATGGAAGCTCTAGCAAAAGCCCCTCCGGTAAATTGGTTTAGCAAATCGAGCAAAGTGTTCCCTTCTGCTTGCTGGGATAATTTTCCTAACTGTGTAGGATCAATCCCGGGCAAAGAAACCTGTGCGCCGAATCTATATACCAATATCAAACCTAAAGTGAATAAAATTTTCTGGCGAAGCTCTTTAATGCTCCATATCGCTTTGATTGTGTCTATAAACTTCTTCATCTAAGTCAAGGGTTATTTTAAAATTTCAACTTTTCCTCCTGCCGCTTCAATGGCTTCTTTGGCTTTTTTAGAGAATTTATGAGCGTAAACAGTAACGGGGGATTTAATTTCTCCTCTCCCCAACACTTTTAATAATTCTCTTTTTCCTACTATACCAAGAGCAACAAAGTCTTCAAAAGTAATGGTATCATTTACTTTTTTGTCATCAATTAACTCTTGTATTTTGTCAAGATTTACCGGTTGGTATTCCACACGATTGATATTGGTGAAACCAAACTTAGGCACACGACGGTACAAAGGCATTTGTCCTCCTTCAAATCCGGGAGTTCTGGAATATCCCGAACGGGATTTAGCTCCTTTATGTCCTCTGGTAGCGGTTCCTCCTCGTTTGGATCCTTCTCCTCTACCTTTTCTTATATTGTTTTTTACCGAACCTTTAGCCGGTTTAAGATTGTGTAATTCCATTTCAATCAAATTTTTTAAATTTCTTCTACTACTATAAGATGTTTCACCTTATTGATCATTCCTTGAATAGAAGGTGTTAATTCATGTACACGTTCTTGTCCTATTCTTCTAATTCCAAGAGCTTCCAAAGTTTGTTTTTGATCTTTGGGTCTGTTGATGGTACTTTTCACTTGTTTAATTCTTACTTTTGTCATCATCTCAAATTTATCCGTTAAACAATTTATTTAGTGAAATACCTCTTTGTTTGGCAACTTTATGAGCGTCTCTCATTTTTAATAGTGCGTCCAAAGTGGCCTTTACTACGTTATTGGGATCAGAAGAACCGTGAGATTTAGTCAATACGTCATGCACTCCGGCAGATTCCAATACGGCACGTACAGCACCTCCTGCGATTACCCCGGTACCGGGAGAAGCAGGTTTAAGAAAAATATGTGCTCCACTGAATTTTCCGTGTTGTTCATGAGGTATAGTTCCTTTGATTACAGGTACTCTAACTAAATTTTTCTTGGCGTTATCTATGGCTTTTTGGATGGCATCGGGAACCTCTTTTGATTTTCCCATTCCGTATCCTACCACACCGTTTTTATCACCTACAACCACGATGGCAGAAAAACTGAACGTTCTTCCTCCTTTGGTTACCTTGGTTACACGGTTTACGGCAACCAAACGATCTTCTAATTCCAAACCTCCCGGTTTTACTCTTTCTATATCTTTATATTTATCAAGCATATCTTAAAATTTTAAACCACCTTTTCTTGCTCCTTCGGCCAAAGATTTAACGCGTCCGTGATATAAAAATCCGGAACGGTCAAATACAACCTTATCGATTCCTTTATCCAAAGCTAATTTAGCTATTTTTTCACCAACAGCTTCTGCTTTTTCGATCTTTGTTCCTTTGTTTCCGCTGAGATCTTTATCTCTTGAAGAAGCGGCAACCAAAGTAACTCCGTTTACATCATCAATCAATTGCGCATAGATCTCTTTATTACTTCTAAAGATAGAAAGACGGGGTCTGTCGGCAGTGCCTTCCACAATCTTTCTTATTCTTTTCTGAATTCTTTTTCTTCTTTCTAATTTACTTAGTTTCATAATACCTAATTATTAAGCTGTTTTACCTGCTTTTCTTCTGATTTCTTCTCCTTTATATCGTACTCCTTTTCCTTTGTAAGGTTCCGGTTTACGGAATGATCTGATTTTTGCGGCTATATGTCCGATTAATTGTTTGTCGTAAGACGTCAATTTGATCATCGGATTTTTTCCTTTTTCAGATGTTGTCTCTACTTTTACCTCAGGAGGCAACTCCATTAATATATTATGAGAAAATCCAAGAGATAAGTCCAATAATTGTCCTTGATTGCTGGCTTTGTAACCAACACCGATCAATTCCAATTCTTTGGTCCAACCTTTTGAAACTCCTTCAATCATATTATATAAAAGAGAACGATACAGACCGTGATAAGCTTTGTGTTGTTTGCTTTCGGAAGGTCTTTTCACATGTATTTCTCCGTCTTGGATATCGATTTCGATTCCACCTTTTATCTCTTGAGTTAATTCTCCTAATTTACCCTTAACTGTCACAACATTGTCTTTAATATCAACAGTGACTCCTTCAGGGATTTGAACGGGTTTAAATCCTATTCTTGACATAATTCAATTTTTTAATATACGTAACATAAAACCTCTCCTCCAACATTCTCTTTACGAGCTTGTTTTCCTGTCATCACTCCTTTTGAAGTGGATAAAATAGCCGTACCCAAACCGTTTAATACCTTAGGGATATTATCCACATCGGCATACTTTCGTAAACCGGGTTTACTGATTCGTTCTAATTTTTTGATAACGGGTAAATTGTTATCATCATATTTCAAGGCTATTTTTATAATTTCTCTATTTCCGTCCTTATCTACTTTGTAACTAAGGATATATCCTTGGTCAAAAAGGATTTTGGTAATCTCCTTTTTCAATTTAGATGACGGAATAGTTACTACTTTATGTCCTGCGCTTTGAGCGTTTCTGATTCGTGTTAGAAAATCTGCTATTGGATCTGTATTCATTTCTTCTTCTTTTTAATTAATTTACCAACTGGCTTTTTTGACGCCCGGTATTAATCCCTCATTCGCCATTTCTCTGAATGTAACACGAGAAATACCAAATATTCTGATATATCCTCTAGGACGACCGGTAATTTTACATCTGTTATGTAAACGTACCGGAGATGAATTCTTAGGAAGTTTCTGCAAAGCTTCCCAGTCTCCCGCTTCTTTCAAGGCTTGTCTTTTGGCTGCATATTTGGCAACTAATTTTTCGCGTTTACGTTCGCGGGCCTTCATTGATTCTTTTGCCATATTATTTTTTCTTTTTAAATGGTAAACCTAATTCTTTTAATAATGCTTGTGCTTCTTTATCTGTTTTGGCAGAAGTCACGAAAGTAATATCCATTCCGTTGATTTTGTTGATTTTATCAAAATCAATTTCAGGAAAAATAATTTGTTCAGTTACGCCCAGATTGTAATTTCCACGTCCGTCAAAACCATCGGCTTTGATTCCTTGAAAATCACGTACACGAGGCAATGCAACTGTAATCAGTCTATCTAAAAATTCATACATTTTATCTTTGCGCAAAGTTACTTTTGCACCGATAGGCATTCCTTTTCTCAATTTAAACGCGGCAACGTCTTTTTTTGAGATGGTAGGAATGGCTTTTTGTCCGGTAATGGTAGTGAGTTCGTCTACGGCATAGTCTACCAATTTCTTGTCAGAAACGGCAGCTCCAACTCCGCGACTTACCACGATTTTTTCCAATTTCGGAACTTGCATGACATTTTTATATCCAAACTCCTTCATCAACGCATCAATGATACGTTCTTTATATTCTTTCTCTAGTCTTGGTGTATAGTTTTTCATAATCTTAAATAACTTCTCCTGATTTTTTGGAAACTCTTACTTTCTTACCATCCTTAATTTCATAACCTACTCTGGTAGGTTCACCTGTTTTGGGATCTACCAAAGCAACGTTAGAAATATGTATAGGCGCTTCTTTCTCAACAATACCGCCTTGAGGATTTTCAGTACTTGGTTTCACATGTTTTTTAATCATGTTTACACCTTCAACGATAACCCGGTCTTTGTCTTTAATGATTTTGATAACCGTTCCTTTGGACCCTTTGTCCTTTCCGGCCAAAATCACTACTTGATCTCCCGTTTTTATTTTAAACTTCTTCATTGTTCGATTTTTTTATAAAACCTCAGGGGCTAATGATACAATTTTCATGAATTTCTTATCGCGTAATTCTCTGGCAACAGGGCCGAATACACGAGTTCCTCTCATTTCATCACCTTCGGGTTTGAGCAATACAATCGCATTGTCTTCAAAACGAATGTATGAACCGTCAGGTCTTCTTACTTCTTTTTTGGTTCTTACAACCACTCCTTTGGATACGGTTCCTTTTTTTACGGTTCCGTTGGGAGTAGCTTCTTTCACGGTAACAACCACTTTATCGCCAAGCGAGGCATATCTTTTCTTTGTACCGCCTAATACGCGGATAACCAATGCTTCTTTGGCACCGGTATTATCTGCAACTTTAACTCTTGATTCTTGTTGTACCATAATTACTTAGCTCTTTCTAATATTTCTACTAATCTCCATCTTTTGGTTTTACTCAAAGGACGGGTTTCCATAATTCTTACTTTATCACCCACATTGCACTCGTTTTTTTCGTCGTGTACAACATATTTCTTTGTTTTGTGAACAAATTTTCCATATAAAGGGTGTTTCATTCTTTTTACCTCGGATACTATAATGGTTTTATCCATTTTATTTTTGGTAACCAACCCGATACGTTCTTTTCTTAAGTTTCTAGTTAAATTTTCCATTTCTTAAATTCTATTAGTTACCTCTTTGATTTAGCTCCGTTAATAATCGCGCAATGGTTCTTCGTGTTTTACGAATTTCCATCGGATTTTGTAAAGGTGTTACGGCATGGCTTACTTCCAAGTTTGCCAATTTTGTTTTTAAATCTTGCACTTTTTCAAGCAATTCAGCCGTTTCCATTTTTTTTATTTCAGACATTTTCATAATTCAAACATTATTTTTCTTGAAATTCGGGAGCGATGATAAATTTGGTTTTTACGGGTAATTTTTGTGCTGCAAGACGTAGTGCTTCCTTGGCAACTTCCAAGGGAACTCCATCCACTTCAAACAATACTTTTCCCGGTCTAACTACTGCAGCCCAATATTCCACGTTTCCTTTTCCTTTCCCCATCCTTACCTCTAGAGGTTTTTTGGTAATGGGTTTATCCGGAAAAATTTTGATCCATAACTGACCTTCCCTTTTCATGTAACGGGTAGCAGCCACACGAGCAGCTTCAATCTGTCTGGAAGTTAACCAGGCGGAATCAAGGGATTTGATTCCGTAAATTCCATAGGCCAAACGATGACCTCTTTGGGAATTTCCTTTCATTCTCCCTTTTTGCTGCTTACGATGTTTATATCTTTTTGGTTGTAACATTTCAACAATTTTTTAAATCAATTATTTTCTTCTTCGATCTCCTCTTCTGGAACGTCTGGAATCTTTCTTGGATAAACCAATCATCGGAGATAAATCTCTCTTTCCATATACTTCTCCTTTCATAATCCATACTTTTATGCCTAAACGGCCATAAGTAGTATGGGCTTCTTCCAATGCATAGTCGATATCCGCTCTAAAAGTGGAAAGAGGAATTCTTCCGTCTTTATACGATTCAGAACGAGCCATTTCCGCCCCGTTTAATCTTCCTGAGATTTGAACTTTGATCCCTTCGGCTTCGTTCATTCTCATTGTGGAAGCAATGGCTTGCTTAATTGCTCTTCTGTATGAAATACGATTTTCAATTTGGCGTGCGATATTTTGCGCTACCAAACTTGCATCGAGTTCGGGTCTTTTTATTTCAAATACATTTACTTGAACGGTTTTCCCTGTTAATTTAGCTAACTCACCTTTTAACTTATCTACTTCAGAGCCTTGTTTTCCGATAATGATACCGGGGCGTGAAGTGGTAATGGTTACAGTGATTAACTTAAGGGTTCTTTCAATAAATACTTTTGAAATATTGGCTTTTGGTAACCGTGCTTTTATATATTCTCTTATTTTGTGATCTTCGGCAATTTTATCACCATAGTTTTTTCCACCATACCAATTAGAATCCCATCCTTTGATGATTCCTAATCTATTTCCTATTGGATTTGTTTTTTGTCCCATCTGCTTTGAAATTAACTATTTTTTTCTCCTAAAACTATTTTGATCTCACTGGATCTCTTACGGATTCTGTGTGCACGTCCTTGAGGAGCAGGTTGAATTCTTTTTAACATCCCTTTTTGATTGACAAAAATTTCTTTGATGTATAAACCTGCATCTTCAATATCTCTATCGGGATTTTTATTTTCCCAATTTGCAATGGCACTCAACAAAAGTTTCTCTATAACAGCCGCACTTTTGTTGGGAGTAAATCTCAATACTCCTAAAGCTCTGGTGATATCCATTCCTCTTACTAAATCGACAACCAATTTAGTTTTCTTGGCAGAAACTCCATGATTACTCAAACTTGCAAAGGCAAGTTTCTTTTTATTTTCTTTTATGGCTTGTGCCATATCATGTTTTCTTCGTCCCATAATCCTTATTTTTTGCCTTTATTTTTTTTCTTATCACCGGCATGTCCTCTAAATGTACGTGTAGGAGCGAATTCGCCTAATTTGTGTCCTACCATATTTTCAGTAATATATACCGGAATAAATTGGCGTCCGTTATGTACTGCTATTGTTTCTCCAACAAAATCAGGAGTGATCATGGAAGCGCGAGACCAAGTCTTGACTACCACTTTCTTTCCTGCTTCTTTATTGGCAAGTATCTTCTTTTCTAACTTATAATGAACATAAGGTCCTTTTTTTAACGATCTAGCCATATCTTATTTCTTTCTACGTTCAATGATATACTTATTACTATATTTCTTCTTGGATCTTGTACGGTATCCTTTTGCAGGGATTCCTTTTTTAGATCTGGGGTGTCCTCCGGAAGCACGTCCTTCACCACCACCCATCGGGTGATCCACAGGGTTCATAGCTACCGGTCTTGTTCTCGGTCTTCTTCCCAGCCAACGGCTTCTCCCGGCTTTACCGGATACTTCCAATTGGTGATCGGAGTTAGAAACTACACCAACTGTCGCATAGGATTCAACCAAAATCAAACGGGTTTCTCCCGAAGGAAGTTTGATAGTGGCATATTTTCCGTCTCTTGCCATTAATTGAGCAAAGGTTCCTGCACTACGTGCTATTTGTCCTCCTTTTCCGGGTTTCATTTCAATATTATGAATGATGGTACCCAAGGGAAGACTTTTAAGAGGAAGTGCATTTCCTGTTTCGGGCGCTGCATTTTCTCCTGACATAATGGTTTGTCCTACTTGCAAACCGTTAGGAGCCAAAATATATCTTTTTTCTCCATCGGCATAAACAACTAAAGCGATAAAGGCCGATCTGTTAGGATCATATTCTATCGTTTTAACGGTTGCAGGGATACCGGTTTTGTTTCGTTTGAAATCAATGATACGGTATTTTTTCTTATGTCCACCACCTCTGTGAGGCGCTGTGATTCTTCCTTTTTTATTTCTACCACCGGTCCTTTTCTTAGGAGCCAAAAGGCCCTTCTCAGGCTTATCAGTTGTAATTTCTTCAAATTGATTTACAACTCTAAAACGCTGACCGGGAGTGATTGGTTTTAATTTTCTTACTGCCATTTTCTTAAATGTTATAGAAATCTATATTTTGTCCTTCAGCTATATCCACAATCGCCTTTTTATAGGCACTGGTTTTTCCTTGTACAACTCCACTTCTGGTGTAACGAGTTTTTCTTTCGGGAGGATAGTTCATGGTTCTCACCTTCAACACTTCCACGCCGAACAAATCTTCGATTGCTTTTTTAATTTCAACCTTATTAGCTCTCTTGTCCACCACAAAACCGTATCTGTTAAATTGTTCGGTTTCGTTCATCATTTTTTCCGTTAAAATCGGCTTTTTTATAATACTCATAACTTGCTAATTTTAAAAATTTGCTTCAATTTCGGAAATTGAAGGCTCGGTTAACACCAATTTACCCGCATTCAATATTTCGTAAGTGTTTAAGTTTGAACTATTTACGATTCTTGAATTCGGTAAATTACGGGATGACAAATATACATTTTTATTTGGATTAACAAATACAAACGTAGATTTTTTGTTCTCTAAGTCAAAAGATTTGAGCACTTCTTGGAAATTTTTGGTTTTGGGAGTTTCAAAATCAAATTCCTCAATCACCATAATTTTACCGTCTTTTAGCATGCTGCTCAATGCCGATTTACGTGCCAATCTTTTTACTTTTTTATTCAATTTGAAAGAGTAACTTCTGGGTCTGGGACCGAAAACACGTCCTCCACCTTTGAACAAAGGGTTACGGATGGCACCGGCTCTTGCGGTTCCTGTTCCTTTTTGACGTTTTATTTTTCGGGTACTTCCTTTGACCTCTCCTCTTTCTTTTGCTTTATGTGTTCCTTGTCTTTGGTTTGCCAAATATTGTTTCACGGCTAAATAGATAGCATGTGTATTGGGCTCTATTCCAAAGATTTCTTCAGGAAGGTTTACTGTTCTTCCTGTTTCTTTTCCCTTAATATCGTAAACTTTCAATTCCATCATTTCTTAATAATTAAATAAGCATTTTTATGTCCGGGAACACTCCCTTTTACAATTAAGAGATTTTGTTCAGGAATGATTTTCATTACTTTGAGGTTTTGAACGGTTACTTTTTCATTTCCCATTCTACCTGCCATTCGCATTCCTTTAAAAACTCTGGATGGATCAGAAGAAGCTCCGATAGAACCCGGTGCTCTCAATCTGTTGTGTTGTCCGTGAGTAGCTTGTCCTACCCCTTTAAATCCATGGCGTTTTACAACCCCTTGGAAACCTTTTCCTTTGGATATTCCCGATACATCGACATATTCGCCTTCTTCAAAAATATCCGCTACGGTGATTTCATCTCCTAATTTCACCTCTTTTTCAAAATCCTGGAATTCGACGACTCTTCTTTTAGGAGATACACCTGCTTTTTCAAAATGGCCTTTAAGAGCCTTTGGGGTGTTTTTCTCTTTTTTGTCATCGAAACCAAGCTGCACTGCATCATACCCGTCAACTTCTTTGGTTCTGACTTGGGTAACATAATTGGGACCGGCTAAGATGACAGTTACGGGAATATTTTTCCCGTTTTCGTCAAAAATGCTGGTCATTCCTACTTTTTTTCCTATTATACCCGACATTATTTTAATTTAATTTAGTTTCTATTATTATCAAACTTTGATTTCTACTTCTACTCCACTGGGCAATTCCAATTTCATAAGAGCATCCACCGTTTTAGGCGAAGAACTGTAAATATCCAACAATCTCTTGTGAGTATTCAATTCAAATTGCTCTCTTGATTTTTTATTGACGTGTGGCGATCTCAATACCGTAAAAATTCTTTTGTGTGTAGGCAACGGAATCGGTCCTGTAACCACTGCTCCGGTGCTTTTTACGGTTTTTACGATTTTCTCGGCAGATTTATCCACCAAGTTGTGATCGTATGACTTTAATTTTATTCTTATTTTTTGAGCCATGTCTTAAAATTTATCCGTTTATTTTTTCAATTACTTCATCTGCAATATTCTTAGGGGTTTCCGCATAGTGCGAGAACTCCATGGAAGAGGTTGCTCTACCTGATGATAAGGTACGTAAGGTAGTTACATAACCAAACATTTCGGCAAGAGGCACATGAGCTTTGATTACTTTTGCTCCGGCTCTTTCATCCATACTAAGAACTTGTCCGCGTCTTCTGTTCAAATCTCCTACGATATCTCCCATATTTTCTTCGGGAGTAACCACTTCGAGCTTCATGATTGGCTCCAACAAAGCAGGTTTTGCTTTTTTGGCGGCTTCTCTAAAGCCCATTTTCGCTGCCAATTCAAAAGAAAGCGAATCGGAATCTACAGGGTGAAAAGATCCGTCCACCAAGGTTACTTTCATTCCATCCACTTCAAAACCGGCCAAAGGACCTGTTTTCATGGCTTCTTTGAAACCTTTTTCTACCGAAGGAATGTATTCACGCGGAATGTTACCTCCTTTGATTTCATTAACAAATTCCAAACCTTCTTTGCCTTCTTCGGCAGGTTCCAATTTGAAAATGATATCGGCAAATTTTCCACGACCACCGGTTTGCTTTTTATATACTTCACGGTGATTTACTTCGGCAGTAAGCGCTTCTTTATATTCTACACGAGGTTGCCCTACGTTTACTTCTACTTTAAATTCTCTTTTTAAACGATCAACGATAATTTCCAAGTGCAATTCACCCATACCGGAAATAATGGTTTGTCCGGAGGCTTCGTCTGTTTTTACTTGGAAGGTAGGATCTTCTTCGGCTAATTTTGCCAAAGCCATCCCCAATTTATCCACATCGGCTTTGGTTTTAGGCTCTACCGCAATACCGATAACGGGTTCGGGGAAGTCCATAGATTCCAATACCAACGGATGTTGTTCATCGGTCAATGTATCTCCTGTTTTGATATCTTTAAAACCTACACCGGCAGCAATATCACCCGCTTCAACCCTTTTAATGGGGTTTTGCTTGTTGGCATGCATTTGGTAGATTCTGGAAATACGTTCTTTTTTATCGGTTCTGTTATTCAAAACATAAGAACCGGCATCAAGCCCTCCCGAATATACTCTGAAGAAGGCCAAACGTCCTACAAAAGGATCGGTGGCAATCTTAAAGGCCAAAGAAGCAAAAGGCTCTTTGGGATCGGGATTTCTCAATTCTTTTTCTCCTGTTTTGGGATTCACACCTTCAATGGCTCCAATATCCAAAGGAGAAGGTAAGAAACGCATTACTCCGTCCAACATTGCTTGCACTCCTTTGTTTTTAAAAGCCGAACCGGCAAACATAGGAATGATAGACATATCGATAGTTGCGGCTCTCAAAGCGGCAATGATTTCATCTTCGGTAATGGAATCTTCATCTTCAAAGAACTTTTCCATCAATTCGTCATCATACTCGGCAACCGCTTCAATAAGGTTAGCTCTGTGTTGATCCACTTCATCCATTAATTCTTCGGGAATGGGCACTTCTTCATAGGTCATACCTTTGTCTTCCTCATTCCAGATAATGGCTTTTTTGGAAATCAAATCCACTACTCCTTTGAAGTCTGCTTCTTCTCCTATGGGAACTTGCAAAGGAACGGGATTCCCTCCCAACATTTCTTTTACTTGGTTACATACATTAAAAAAATCGGCGCCTTGACGGTCCATTTTATTAACGAATCCTATACGAGGCACCTTATATTTATCTGCTTGTCTCCAAACGGTTTCCGATTGCGGTTCCACACCGTCTACGGCACTGAACAAAGCAACCATTCCATCCAACACACGCAATGAGCGTTCCACCTCTACGGTGAAATCAACGTGTCCCGGAGTGTCAATGATATTCACAATGTAATTCTCCCCGTTATAAGGCCATACACATTGTGTAGCAGCAGAGGTAATGGTAATTCCTCTTTCTTGCTCTTGTTCCATCCAGTCCATAGTGGCTGCACCGTCATGTACCTCACCTATTTTATGACTGATACCTGTATAGTATAATATTCTTTCGGTAACTGTAGTTTTTCCGGCATCAATATGAGCCGCAATACCTATGTTCCTTACTTTACTTAAATCTTTTGCCATTTCTAAACTTTATTAAAATCTAAAATGTGAGAAAGCTTTGTTTGCTTCTGCCATTCTGTGAGTATCATTTTTCTTTTTAACCGCTCCACCTTCTTCTTTGTAGGCAGCAAGAATTTCTCCGGCCAATTTTTGAGGATAAGATTTCTCATTTCGCTTACGTGCGAAATTAATCATCCATTTCATGGCCAATGATACTTTTCTTTCGGGACGGATAGGCATGGGAATTTGAAAAGTAGCCCCTCCTACACGTCTACTTCTTACCTCTACATGAGGCATAACGTTTGATAAAGCATCTTTCCATATTTCCAATGCAGATTTTTCCTCTTCACCTTTTTTTTGATCTACGATATCAAGCGCATCGTAAAACAATTTAAAAGCCAAAGATTTTTTTCCGTTCCACATTAGGTTGTTTACAAATCTGGTCACTAATGGATCATTGAATTTAGGATCCGGTAAAATGACTCTTTTTTTAGGTCTTCCTTTTCTCATTTCTAAAAATTTTCAGTTACTACTTTTTAGGGCGTTTCGTTCCGTATTTGGATCTACGTTGTTTTCTTCCATCCACTCCGGCGGTATCTAACGCACCACGAATGATATGGTATCTCACTCCAGGTAAATCTTTTACCCTTCCACCTCTAACTAATACTATCGAGTGCTCTTGCAAGTTATGGCCTTCTCCACCGATATATGCATTCACTTCGTTTCCGTTTGTCAAACGCACCCTTGCCACCTTTCTCATTGCAGAGTTCGGTTTTTTAGGAGTCGTTGTGTAAACACGAATACATACACCACGTTTTTGAGGACTGCCTTGCAAAGCAGCCGATTTACTCTTCTTAGTTATTTTGGTTCTTCCTTGTCTAACTAATTGTTGAATTGTAGGCATATTTTTATCTTTATTCTTTTTCGGACGGCAAAGATAGAAATAATTTTTTGTTTTTCAAACTGATTTTTATACAATTACAAAAAAAGAAAAGATGTTTTGTGTATTTTAGCTTAGTGAAAAACAAAAAAAGAATAATTACGTTTATACCTTGATCATATTCCGGCCTACATAAATAGCCGGACATCATGAGAACGTCTAATGAAAAAATATTTTTTATACATTATATTAATATATGGAGGAAATATATTTTCTCAACAATTACCTGAAAAGCTTTTTGATGAATTTTTCGGGCTTATATCCCATGAAAAGGCAAAAAACACTCCTGTAATATTGATTTTTGAAAAGAACAAAGAGGCAGACACACTTTTTTCTACCGAACAAACAAAAAACAAAGATATTCAAACCTATCATCTTCATTTAATCAATGAAGGCAGAATTTTTTCTCAACTCATACCTTTCCTAATAAAACAGCAAGACTCAAGCATTGAATATCATTATAAAGTGGAACAATATAAAATTCAAAAAATAGATACTTTGATTTTTTTTTCATCTGCTGAAAAGAAATTTCCAAATAATTTAAAAAAGAAAATTCAGAATAAAGTTTTATACGAACCTTTAAACTACAAAACTTTAACCTATTTAAATAGTGAATTCAAAGATATCACTCCCTATATCGAATTCAAAAAAACAGCCCCTGTAATCTATAAGAACTTCACCGGCGCAAAGGTGGAATATACTATTTTGGAGAAGCAACAACTCAGCGCCGAAATAAACACATTGATTCAAAATAATAAAACCCTATGGCAGGGTTATCTCCATTTGGATTTATATAATATATTTTCACAATCGGAAAAGTTGATTTTTAACTGGAGAAAAGAAAATGAGATACAAAAACTCAATTTAAACCTTGATTTTCCCTATTTGATGTCTACAAATATGTACCTGAAAGGAGATTTCTATATTTCATCCGGAAAGGAAACCGCCACGCAAAGTAAATACGGATTGGAGTCAGGACTTATAGATAGAAGATGGAAAGCGGGATTGAATTATTACAGATTAGCGCAATCAAAAAACATTAAAAATCTTATCGGCATAAAAATTAGTTACCGGTCCGTTAATAATCCTTTATATCGATTCGACATCAAAAAAGAAGGAAAATTCTCTTTCTCAAAAGAAATCAACTCTCAAAATGAATATCTGGTAAAAGGGGAAGTTTCTTATCCTGTTTCTTTATCAGAAAAATATACATTTTTGATACATAACAAAATCTACAAATCCTTTTCCTCACAAGGATTATTTTTTTTGGAAGACCCAGAAAACCCGGTCAATCAATCAATCAAAGCAATGTATGTAAAAGATGAATATTTTATTAATCTTAAACTAATTAAAAATTATAAGACTTCCCTTTTATATTTAACCGGTTCATTTAGTCTATTTAAATCCGAAAAAGAAAACAGTCAGTTCAATAGTGGAATCGGAATAAAAAATCTAGGGAAATCAGGAATAATGACTATTGAAATCAATTATTCAATCATCGAATATTATAATTGCAAAAAAAAAGGTATTCTGCTAAAAATAAAACACAATATCAAATTTTAGAACAATTAAAATAAGATTTTTTATTTTCTTTAACAAAGGTTATGTAAAGGCAAATAACTAAAAAGCACATCTTTTATGGTAAATTTTTTGTGTTTTTTGTTTTTTTATTAACTTTTTTTTTGGATATTTGTGGTTGACAAACTCAAAAATAAAATAAGATGAGAACAAAGTTTAATGTATTCTTAACGCTCTTGCTAGCGTTAGTTGTGCAAATCACATTTGCACAAGAGAAGGTAATTACAGGTGTAGTTACCGAAGAAGGCACGGGAGAACCCATACCCGGAGCCAATGTGGTAATCAAAGGGACCAATATCGGAGCCGCTACGGATTTTGACGGTAAGTTTACCATTAAAGCCAAAGAAGGTGATGTATTGGTGATCTCTGTTGTGGGATATCAACCCAAAGAAGTGAAAGTAGGAGCTTCCAATAACGTAAATGTCGCCTTGAAAAGCGGTGATGTATTGGAAACCGTAGTTATTACAGGTGCGCAAGGTATCAAAGAAAAACCGAAAGAAGTTTCTTATGCACAACAAGTTGTAAAAGGAAAAGACCTGAGTATTGGGAAAGACAATAATATTAAAACCGCATTAGCAGGTAAAGTTGCCGGTGTACAAGTTCACGCGCAAGCAGGATCAAAATTAGGACAAACCGGTAATGTATATCTTCGTGGAGCAATTTCTGCTATTGGAAGAGAAGAAGCGATTTATATTGTGGATGGAGTCCAAACATCACCTGACAATGTGGATATGGACAACGTTGCATCCATTAACGTACTGAAAGGTCCCGCCGCTGTAGCGCTTTATGGATTAAGAGGAGCTAGTGGGGTTATTCTTATTCAAACCAAAGAAGGTAAAAAAGGACAATTATCATTAGAAGTATATAACAATACAACTTTTGACAAGGTAGCCTATTTGCCTAACTATCAAAATGAATACGGACAAGGATATAGAGGTGATGCTGAATGGGCAACTTATGATCAAACTTGGGCTTCAAATTATCCGGCAGAATGGGCTGTTCTTGACGGAGTAAGCTATATTAAAAGACCCTATGCTGATGAAAGTTGGGGGCCAAAATTTGACGGACGTGACTACGCCCCATGGTATGTATGGTGGCCGGGAGAAAATAATGATAACCCTTATTATGGACAACCTCAAAAATATGAAGCAGCTCCTGATAATGTTAAAAACTTTTACAATACAGGTGTGAATAGCAAGTCAGGTTTTGCTTTGAGTGGTGGTACCGATAAAGCTACCGGAAGGGTAACTTTTTCTTCAAATAATATTTCCGGTTTAATTCCTACTACCAGTATGAAACAAAATATTTTTACCGGTAAATTTAAAATCAATGTAACCGATAAATTTAATATAGGTATTAATGGAGTAATCTCCAAGAAGAATATTGATGGGGGTACAAATTTTGACGATTCATACGGAAATGCAATTTCAGGTTCATTTAACCAATGGTTTGGACGTCAATTGAGAACAGACAGAATGAAAGAATTGAAAAACCTTAAAACCGTTAACGGTTATACAGCTTCTTGGAACTGGTGGAGTCCTTACGGATACAAATTAGCAGATTTAGGATATATTCCTGGCTTGCCCGAAGTGGAAAAACCTGTATTCTGGTTTAATCCTTACTGGCAATTAGAGCAAGAAACTTATTCAACTGAATATAATAGATATGTTGGTAAAGTTGATTTAGAATATAAAGTGTCTGAAAATTTAAAATTTAATGCTAACGCATCAAGAACAAGTACAGCCTATCATTATAATCGAAAAACTAACTACTTGATGCAATATAATTCTAATGCAACTTCATTTGATTATACTGAGTATCTAAACTCTATGACCGACTCTAAAAGTATATATAACTTGAATGAAGCGACCGTTTATGGAGATTATAATAAACAATTCTCTGAAGATTTGAAAGCTGGATTGATTGTTGGTTTGAACTATAGAGGAGCTGAATATAGTCGTCTTACAAGTGCTATGAGTAGAGAAGGACAACCAACTACTAAAGGTTTTGTTATACCTGATGTATATAACTTTGCCAACTCTAAGGAAGTGATCAAACCAACTACCTCTATATCTCAATTCAAAGCCTACACTATGTTCAGTCGTTTTAAACTAGGATTTAAAGATTATTTATTCTTTACCGGTGATTTCTCCAATGTTTGGGATAGCCGTTATGATTTAATCGGAAGAGATAATGACAACTCCTTTATGTTTGGATCTGCCGGATTAAGTTTTGTGTTTACAAATGCAATTCAAGATTTACCTGAATTTATTAATTATGGGAAAATCCGTGCAAATTATGCCGTTGTAGGTACAGAAGTGAGTGCAAACGAATTAAATCCGGGTTATATCATTTCGGGATCGAGTTATGGAAATCTTCCCTTAATGTATCCTCCTAATACTATTGTAGATCCAAATGTACATCCGGCAACCTCTAATGCATATGAATTTGGATTAGATACAAAAATGTTTGATAACAGATTAGGTTTTACTATTACTTATTTTAACGAACATAGAACGAATGAGATAATCAGAACTGAAATTCCTTATAGTACAGGTGCGAGATATTTAATGACCAATGCAGGGGATGTTCAAAGAACAGGTATCGAAATGGAAATTACAGGAACTCCTGTAAAAACTGATGACTTTGAATGGGACATAGCATTCAACTTCTCTAATCCGTATGTAAAAGTTCTTGAATTAGCTTCCGGACAGGATAGTCAATTATTGGCCAGAAGTAGTTTTGGTGTGGTATCTGTTGTTAATGTACCCGGTCAAGAATATGGACAACTACAAGGGACTGCTATTAAAAAAATTGATGGACAAAATGTAGTTGATCCTACCACCGGACTTTATGTTCAAGAACAAAACTACAATTTCGGAAGTGTTCTTCCAGACTTTAACGGCGGTATAGTTAATAAATTCAAATACAAAGGATTTAGTTTGGCTGCTACAATTAATTACCAAAAAGGGGGTAAATTCTTTTCACTTACTGAATGGTGGGGAAGATACACTGGTATTCTTGAAGAAACTGCCGGCTTGAACGACAAAGGACATGAAAAACGAGATGATGTTGCCAATGGTGGTGGAGTACATGTAGTAGGAGTAGATCCATCAGGAGCAACTTTTGATGCTTATGTACCTGCACAAGACTATTTCCAACAACAATACCCTACATTAGCCGAAACATTTATTCATGATGCAGATTATATTAAATTAAGTGAGGTAAGTTTAACATACAGCTTCCCTAAAAAAATGTTGGGTAAAAGAATTAAGGCAGCCAGAATTGGTGTTGTTGCAAGAAACTTGGGTATGTTAGCTGTTGCAAAAGACAATAAACATAATTGGGATCCTTCCGAATTTGGATACTTATTTGGTGATGATGCTCAATTACCCGGAACTAGAAGTTTTGGCTTCAACGTTTATCTATCATTATAAAAATTAAAAAATTAAAAAAATGAAAAAAATAATTTTAAGTATATTTATACTCGCTATAAGCCTTAGTGCCTGTAAAAGGATAGACTTTGGCGATATTAATCAAGATCCGTCTGTTGCCACTGAAGGTAATATTGACGCACTGATGAGAGGCGCATTAGGTAGCTTTGGAACTTCCGGTGGAAGAGTTTACTATTCAAATGCTACATTATATTCGCAATATCAGGCTCAAACTGTATATACACAAGAGCAAAGATATGTTCAATATAAAGGAAGTTTTTATGCTTACTACATTAATCAATTGAAACCCCTTAGAGAAGTTTATAATACTACAAATGATGTAAGAGGAAATACTGCTAACATGAGAGCAATAGCAGAATTGGTAAGTGTTATGATTACCAAAAGAGTAACTGACACCTATGGAGATATACCTTACTTTGATGCATTACAAGGAAGTGCTGAATTAACTCCCGGGTATACTCCTCAAAAAGATATATATCTTGACTTGCTTTCAAGAGCTAAAGCTGCAAGAGATATGTTTGATGACAATGCTTTTGTGCCTGATGCATATACAGATATTTACTATGGAGGAGATATTAATAAATGGAGAAAGTTTGCCAATTCATTGATTTTGGCTTTGAGTCTTCAACTATCTAATACCAGTGAAGCTGCAATAGCAGAAGCAGCATACCAAGAAGCTTTAGGAAATGCTTATGGATTACTTGAAGATAGTGCTGATAATATGGTATTTATTCCTGATGTAACAGGTGAATTACCTAACCCCATTTCCAGATCACGTGCAGCTGATTTTAATATTACAAAAGAAATGACAGATGCTCTTAAAGGAATAAATCCCGAAACTTGGGGACCTCAATTAACTGATCCTAAAAATGTTACTTCTAACCATACATTTGATTACAGGTTATATGCATTTACACAACATGGTCAAGATGGATTGCCCTATGGTTATGACTCCTATCCCCAGTATGCGGATGATATGAATGATAATTTAGATGCGGAAGATGCTCCTTTTACATTATTCAGTGCTGCTTATACTTGGCTTAACAGAGCAGAAGGGGTTGTATTAGGATGGAATACAGTAGACACATTTGATGATGCACTTGAAAATGGTATTACAGAATCATATAAACAATTCTTTGCACCATTCTCTGCTGCTGATCAAACAGCTGCCATGACATATGTGACAGGAACTTATATTCCTGCCAGAAAAGCTGATGCTGCCGATGCTAATATTGGACAAGCACAAGTTGTAGGAGAAGAAAAATGGTTTGCTTTGTTCCCTGACGGTTTTGCCGCTTGGGCTGAGCAAAGAAGAACAGGATTCCCTGAGCTTCGCCCTGCTCCGGAAGCTGTAAACGGAGGAGTGATTCCTCACAGAATGCTTTATCCAGATAATGAGAAAAATGTAAACCCTAAAGGGTGGGAACAAGGTGTTCAAGGACTTCTTCCTCAAGAAGATCTTAATACTTCTAAAATCTGGTGGGAACAATAAAACTCATCTTTAAAAGATAAATTAAGAGCTGCTCAAATGAGCAGCTCTTTTTTATTAAAAAAAAATTTAAGTGTCTAAATTTATTAAAATTTGAATAGCAAGGCATATAATTAAAATAATTATAATTTGAGAAACAAAAAATACAAAAAATTATAAATATGCTAATTGAATATTAAATCAGATAATGAGGAATTTTGTTTTTTTAACTTTTTATTAGCATATTTGTTTTGACAAACTCAAAAATAATATAAGATGAGAACAAAGTTTAATGTATTCTTGACGCTCTTGCTAGCGTTAGTTGTGCAAATTACATTTGCACAAGAGAAGGTAATTACAGGTGTAGTTACCGAAGAAGGCACGGGAGAACCAATACCCGGAGCTAATATAGTTATCAAAGGAACCAATACTGGAACAGCTACTGATTTTGATGGTAAATTTACTCTCAAAGCAAAAGAAGGTGATGTATTGGTAATATCTGTAGTTGGATACCAACCTGTTGAAATAAAGGTGGGTGCCTCCAATACTATAAATGTGACCTTGAAAGAAGGTGACCAATTAGAAGAAATAGTTGTGACGGCACAAGGTATTAAAAAAGAGAAAAAGGCACTTGGTTACGCTGTATCCAATGTAAAATCGGAAAAATTGGAACAAAAAGCAGAAGGCGATATTGCTCGGATTCTCGATGGAAAAACCTCCGGTGTACAAATTGTACAACAAAATGGTTTATCCGGTTCGGGTACCAATATTCTTATTCGAGGAATGAATTCTTTCTCCGGTTCAAACAGACCATTATTCGTAATTGACGGAATACCGTTTGCCAGTGATACAAATGCTTTTGGTGACTTTGTTGATGGTAATAACGGGTCCAGCCGTTTTTTGGATTTAGACCCTAATAATATTGCTAATATCAGTATTTTAAAAGGTTTGGCAGCTACTACTTTATATGGTGCTGAGGGAAGAAACGGTGTGGTTTTAATTACGACAAAAACCGGTAAGTTTAGTAAAGGAAAGAAGAAAAACGAAATTAGTATAACTTCGTCTTATTTCAGAAACGAAATTGCAACTCTACCTAATTATCAAAATGAGTATGGAGGAGGATTTAATCAAGCATTCGGTTGGTTTTACAGTAACTGGGGGCCGGCTTTCCGTAAGGAAGGAATTGATGGTTGGGGCAGAGACCCTTATATTGATAGTGATGGAACTGTTCCACACCCCTATTCAATTGGTGTAATTGGAGAATCGGGGCATTTTCCTGAATATGCCGGTGTTAGATACCCTTATAAAGCTTATGAAAATAACGTAGCTGATTTTTTCAGAATGGGTACTGTACAAAATATCTCATTGAATGCAAAAGGTCTATCTGATGATGGAAAATATGCATATAATTTGGGAGTAAGTAGATTGGATGATTCCGGTTTTACTCCCGGAAATAATTTGGATAGAACTAATTTTAGTATTGGAGGTAAAGCTGACTTAACGAATAATTTTAAAATCCAAGGTACCTTAAATTATGTTATAACCAACTATGAAACCCCTCCTATTGCTGCAAGTTATGGAAGTAATGTAGGTGGAAGCTTACCCTCTGTATTTGGTAATTTATTTTATACACCTAGAAGTATTGATTTAATGAACCTCCCTTATCAAGATCCTGTTACTGGTGAATCTGTATATTATAGAGGAAGCAATGATATTCAACATCCTTTATGGACAGTTCATAATACAAAAAATGCCCAAAATACAAACCGTGTATACGGAGGAATTACCTTTGGTTATGACCTAACCGATAATTTAAAGATTAATTATCGAATGGGATTGGACATTTATAACGAATCGAATCTAAACTCCGCAAATAAAGGTGGAAAAACAGGTTCAGAGGTAACTCAATCCGGAATTTACGAAACATGGAATAATAATAACCGAATCATGGATTATACTCTCATGTTACTTGGTAATACAAAAATCAGCGATGATTTTAAATTAGATTATACAATCGGTTCAACCCTACGTACTAACAGATATAATCGTCAAGGAGTGGCCAGTTCCAAACAAGTTGCTTTTAATGTGCTTAATCATTCCAATTTCATCAATCATAATGCTATAGAGTATAAATCAAAAAGAAATACATTGGGAGTTTATGCTCAAGCTCAATT
This sequence comes from Flavobacteriales bacterium, assembly GCA_027061855.1. Lineage (GTDB taxonomy): Bacteria > Bacteroidota > Bacteroidia > Flavobacteriales > Flavobacteriaceae > JALSPZ01. The sequence goes on along the minus strand of JAMOVT010000104.1, from coordinate 10,584 downwards.
TGGATATAAAGATTATCTATATGCAACTTTGGCTGGTAGAAATGATTGGGTATCTAACCTAGACAAAGCAAACAGATCCTTATTCTATCCGTCTGCTAGTCTCTCATTCATACCCACAAGCGCTATTGGAGCATTAAAAGAAAGTGATCTTGTTAACTACCTTAAACTTCGTGTAGGTTATGGGTCTTCTGCTAATTTCCCTAGTGGATATCCTGTTTCCGATAATGTTCTTATAAATACACACGGATTCAAAGACGGTCAAGATTATGTTATTACTAATACTGTCGGTAATACATTACCTAACCCCGATCTTAAACCTGAGTTGCTAAATGAATTTGAAGTTGGTTTTGAATCAAAATTAATTAAGAATAAATTAAAATTGGATTTTTCTTATTATTCTAGAAAAACAACTGATTTGATTATTTCAAGACCATTGGATCCTTCTACAGGTTATACTAGTACCCTTACAAACATTGGAGAAATTAATAATACCGGATACGAAGTTGATTTAAACTATGATCTTTTCAATACTTCTTCATTTAAATGGAATTCCGGAATAAACTTCTCTTCCAGTGAAGCAGTAGTTGTTGATTTAGGGCAAGACACAGATAAAATTGTGTATGCCGGATTTTCCGATCTAGGAAATGTGGCTATGGAAGGTGAACCTTTAGGATCTATGATTGGAAGTAAAATCGATAGAGATGCCGATGGAAACTTTATAGTGGGTGAAGATGGTAAATATAGAACTGCTCCGGATATAGGAATTATAGGAAATGCTACTCCGGATTTTATTATGAACTTTAATAATGAATTCAAATACAAAAACTTAAGCCTAGGTGTATTGGTACATTGGTCACAAGGTGGAGATGTTTATTCTACAACTGTAGCGACATTACTTGGTCGTGGTGTTGTAAATCTTGAAGGTGTTGATAGAAAAAATTCCTTTATCCTCCCAGGAGTTACCACAACTGGTGAACCTAATACCAAACAAATCAATAACTCTTCTTATTTCTTCAATACCATTTTATATGGGCCGGATGAAATGAGAGTATATGATGCTACCGTAGTAAGACTTCAAGAGTTAAGTCTGACATACAATTTCTCCAAAAAGGTTTTAAAATCATTGCCTTTTGGAGCTTTATCAATCTCTATAACAGGAAACAATCTTTGGTTCTATGCACCAGGTATACCCAAAGATACTAACTTTGACCCCGAAGTTAACGGATTAGGTGTTGGTAATGGTTCCGGTTTTGAATATCTAAATGCTCCTAAGTCTAGGAGATATGGATTAAGTGTTAAAGCAACTTTTTAAAAAATTTATATTATGAAACAAATTAAAATTTTATTTATACTATTCTTAGGATTAGGGATATTTACCTCCTGTGAAAAAGATTCATTTAACTTGGATCTTACACAAAACCCTAATTATTTAAGAGAAGAACAAGCAGACTTGGATGTGCTATTGAATAAGGTCCAGGTTGATTTCGCCTATTTAGTAGAATCTATGGGGCATAGAAGTGGTGAGTTAGTGAGAATATTCCATATGAGTGGACGAAATTATGAAAGTGCTTATACACCTGCTCAAATGGATTATATATGGAGAAAATCTTATGCAGATATGTTTACAGACATGAAACTTATCAATCAAATAGCAGGTGAGAAAGGAAACACCCATCATATTGCTATGACTGAAATAATGAAAGCTTATACTTTAATTTCATTGGTTGATTACTTTGGAGACATTCCTTATTCAGAAACTATTTTAGGAGCAGAAAATACTAATCCTAAATTAGACAATGGTCAAGATGTATATAACGCTGCTATTGATTTACTAGATGATGCTATTGCCAAACTTACCGATCCCAACTATAATGACACATTTGATCCTGAATTGGATTTATATTATAATAAAGATTGGGACAAATGGGTAAAAGCAGCCAACACAATCAAAATGAAAGCTCTATTAAATACAAGATTAGTGGATGCTACTGCCATGGATAAATTTCAAGCCATAGTGGATGACGGAAATTATATTACCAGCTCTTCCGATGATTTTCAATTCCAATGGCAAAAAAGTGATGCAGACCCCGATGCTCGTCACCCTCGATATGCTGATAATTATACAAGTACCGGTGGAGATGAATATATGTCTAATTCACTTATGGATTACATGAGTGGAAGAAATAATGACGCTTATTTTAATCCTGATCACTTTGACCCTAGAATATTATTCTATTTTTATAGACAAAGAGGTGATACACCCGGTAAAGATGCCGCTCCGGATGCTGAACTTCTCGAATGTTCACTTCAAACACCTCCACCCCATTATGCCGGATTTACTTTTTGTGGTGTAGCCAATGGATGGTGGGGAAGAGACCATGGTAATGATTTGGGAATTCCACCTGATGGATTTGATAGGACTCTAGCCGGTGTCTATCCTGCCGGAGGTACCCTTGACGACATTTCTTTTAAAAAACAGAAAAAAGGATACGGATTTGGTGGCGAAGGAATTACTCCTATTATGTTGAGTAGCTGGGTTAAATTTATGATTGCTGAATCAAAAATGATTAACCAGGATTTTAACGGAGCAAAAACTGATTTGGATACTGCTATGGAAGAATCCTGGCAAAAAGTGTATAACTTTAAACCACGTACCGATCGCTTTGAAGTAATATTCAGTCTCTATTTACCTGACATTAACGATTATTGGGCATACTTTAAATCTCAAATAATGAGTGATTGGGATAATGCTGCAACCGATGATGAAAAATGGGAAATTTTTGCTGAGCAATTTTTTGTTGCCTTATATGGTAATGGAAATGATGCTTATAATTTCTATCGAAGAACCGGCTTCCCTAAAAATATAGGAAACGGTGTCCACATTATGCAACCTAATCTAGAGCCAAATCCCGGTGGTTTTATCAGATCCTTCTGGTATCCTTCTTCATTAGTGAATAGAAATGCTAATGTATCACAAAAACCCGGCGTAACTCAACAAGTATTTTGGGATACAAATCCTTCTTCACCAGGATTCCCAGTTGCAAATTAATTTAAACAAAAAATTTAATAAAAATGAAAACAATAAAAAAACTAACGATAATTTATTTTGTATTAGCTCTGGTCTGGAGTTGTGCAAAAGAAGATCAAACAGTATATAAGGTCATGGACGGACAAACATATGGTGCCGTTCTTAGGGAAATTGAAAAAATAAGCCCTGCTTTTAATGTCTTTGATACTTCTTCTACCTTTGATTTGATAATTGAAGAACAAGATGAAAAAGACGGTGGCCTCTTTGAGAAAGTTGTAATTTATGAAACTTTCTATGATAATAATGATGATGGTGTAGACAATAGCAAACCTGAAACTGTTGTTAAGGAAATCCCCGCCAGTGCTTTCAGTAAAGATGAATTTAATTTACCTCGCGGTCAAGTTACAATTTCATTAGGAGAAGCATTAAATGCTGCCGGTTTAGATACCGGAGAATATTTTGGAGGCGATTCATTCGACTTTAGACTTGAACTTGTACTAACAGATGGTAGAAAATTCTCTTCCTATAATGCAACAGGTGATATACAAGGTCAATATTTTAATTCCCCTTTCCTTTATAAAGTTCCTTTAGTTTGTCCTCCCGTACCCGGCGATTATGTAGTTGAAATGTTTGATAGCTATGGTGATGGATGGCAAGGAGGAAAAATTATTGTTACAATTGACGGAGTTTCTCAAGAATTAACCATTGGTAACTATTGGGAGGGTGTTCCAGAAGCTGATTATACACATAAAATTGTAACAGTAACTGTACCACAAAACTTTACTTCTTTGAAATGGGAATGGGTGCCGGATCTTTATCCTGAATGTTCATTTAAAATCTATGGACCTAATACAGGAGATGTGATCTATGAAGCGGGTCCTGACCCTGCTCCTGCTTCCGGAGAGTTTGTACCTAATTATTGTAATGAATAAATAAAATTCCTATCATTGATGGGAAATAAAAGAAGAGGCTGTCTCAAAAGGCAGTCTCTTTTTATATATTTTATAGCCTCTTTCTGAACAAGTATCATTGCAGATATAACTTTTCTGTAAAAAAACTGAAATGGAAAAGTAACACAAAACAAAAAAATGGGATAAAACTTTATTGGTTTTAAAAAAATATGTAAATTTGCAATCGCAATTAAGCGGGTGTGGTGAAATTGGTAGACACGCCAGACTTAGGATCTGGTGCCGCAAGGCGTGGGGGTTCGAGTCCCTTCACCCGCACATAAAAACTCTTCTCGGTTTACGAGAAGAGTTTTTTTATTATCTTAGAGCAACAAAAAAAGAGAATAAATGCAATCCACTTATATTTTGTTTTTAGATTTTATTAAAGCTATACCCCTGGGGATTACTCTTAGTTTTTTAATCGGCCCTGTCTTTTTTGTGCTTCTGGAAACTGGCGCAACCAAAGGAGCCCGTGCAGCTATTGTTTTGGACTTGGGAGTAATATTTGCAGATATCGTTTTTATTGCTATCGCTTTTTTAGGAAGCTACAAACTATTGGAACAATTAACTAATCACCCTGCTCTTTATGCCTTAGGCGGAATGTTTATGATGATTTATGGGCTGATTACCATTATAAAAAAACCTACCAAAGAAAGCCTTGAAAATCAGACAGAGATTGAAATTCCCAAAAATAATTATTTAGGACTATTCTTTAAAGGTTTTCTTCTCAATTTTATCAATATAGGTGTATTAGCCTTTTGGCTGGCAATGATAGTTATTTTTACTCCTAAACTCGATTTACAAGTAGATCGAATCATTGCTTTTTTTGGAGGAATTATTACCGGTTATTTTTTGATTGATTTAGCCAAAATATTTCTTGCCAAACAATTTAAGTCAAAAATGACACGGCAACGGGTAGTCAAAATCCGGAAAATAATAGGAATGGTTTTGTTAATTGGGGGAATATATTTAATATATGAAGGTTTTTATTCGGATAAAAAACTTAATTCGACTATTGAACATTTAAAGAAAATGGAAACCAACACCTAAGTATAAGAGAATTTATAAGGCAGCCTTTACGGCCACCTTATAAATTTGTTAAATTTTAATTTTTAAGCTTAAAATGATATTTCTTCCCGGATTTGGAATTCCATCTTCTCTTAATACGGAAAGATGTGAAATATATTTTTTATCGGTTAAATTATGAACAGAAAGGTTGGTCTCGAAAGAAAATTTGCGGGTTTTTCCGTATATTCCAATACCGCTGTTTATTAAAGTATAAGCAGGATGAGGGTCTTCAAAATCACTTATACGTGAAGCCTCAAAGGAATGATTAACAGATGTATACCAATAATATTCTTGAATGTTTTTTTTCTGCAATTTTCGTGATAACCGAAGTGTATTTTTCCATTGATCAGCGGGAAGAAGAGGCAAATACCGTCCATCCGCTCTTTTCCCTATCACCGTTTCATAACTCGAATCAAAGTGTAACCAATCAAGAGGATGTGGATGGAAATGGAGCCCTGCTTCTCCTCCGTAAAGATAAGCATCGTCTTGAGTATATTTATAAACGGGGAATCCTTCTTGAAACTCTCCTGTCGGTTGAAGAAAAATATAATTATTTATCTTATTGTAAAAAGCATTGGCAAAGAATTCGATATGAATATTTTCATAGGATAAATTAAAATCGGTTTGCAGATTTTGTTCGTTTTTTAAATCGGGATTTCCTATCTCCACTCTTGATTCATGTAATCCTGCCGAGCTAAGTTCTGCCAAATTGGGCGCACGGAATCCGCTGGCGATATTTAACCGCCCAATAAAATGCGAATTAAAATTTTGTTTTATCCCCAAGGAGCCCGAAAAGCTATAAAGATTTTTGTCAAAGCCGGGACGATAATCGGCAGAAGAAATACTTCCGATATCTTTAGTGGAGATATAACGGCTGTCAAAACGAAGACCTCCTTGTACTACCGTTTCATTTCGGGTATAATTTATTGTTCCGAAGACACCGCCATTTGCTATGGTAGCATCCGGTAAGAGAAAATGTTCTCCATAATTAGTATTTGTTTGATACATTGCCTGCATGCCAATTATACTTTCAAATGCAATTTTTTGTGGGAGATACCATTTTGCATCCATTTCCCAAGTTTGCAGATGCATCCCGATTTTGGGATTATTATTTATTATCACCGCTCTTTTATGAGAGGTATATCCCAGTGTGGTTTGAATACTTGATTTTTCAAAATGGAAATCATTTTTTAAACTCAACCGGTGATTAGTAAGGTCCTGATATTTACCGGAAGGTGAAAAATGAAATTCGGTAGAAATCCTATGAGGCAAGCCATTTTTTTGATGGTTATAATTATACCTGAAATCAGATGATATCCTTCCTGCTTTATAAGCTGTTCCCCATTTAAAATCCTGCAATTCATTGGCAGAATTCTCCGCATATAAGCCTCCGGGGATAGCATAGTCTCCATTTCTTTTTATACTGCCTCTTATTAAAAACTTCCATCTTTCAAAGGATTTTTTATAACCGGAATTTACAGCGTATCCTTTAGTGTTTGAAAAATATTTGAATTGTGCATCGGCAGTTTGTTTGTTTTTCGGAGCGTATTTTTCCGGCACCAAATACAATACTCCACCTAATGCATCAGAACCGTATAATAAAGAGGCGGGGCCTTTGATGACCTCTATTGCTTCAATGCCCGAGTCATCAATTCCCATTCCGTGCTCTTCGCCAAACTGAAAATTTTCTACTCGTGTATTCTGATTATAGACAAGAACACGATTACCCGTAAGTCCACGTATAACGGGTTTGCTGATGCCTGTTCCGGTTGAGAGTTGAGATACTCCGGCAACCTGTGAGACCCCTTCCATAAGGCTTTGTATTCCTTGTTTTTCCATAGAAGAAATTGTTTTGCGGGAAACCTTCATTACATTGTCTTTTTGTAATTTGCTGAAAGGCGTCGAAACAATCACTTCATTGAGTTCAAAAACATCTTCTTCCATAGCGATATTTAATTCTATTAAGGGAGAAGTAAAAACAATATGTCTTTTGATGCTTTTATATCCTTGATAGGAAAACTCAATATCAATTTCTTTGAGGGAAATATTATCAATTTTATAAATTCCATCCAGATCTGTGGTCGTTCCTTGTTTTGTTTGGGGAATGTAGACGGTAACACCGGTTAAGGCTTCTCCCGTTGTTTTATCTGTTACTTTTCCTTTGATTGCATATTGTGCAGATATATTATGAGCAATCAACAAAAAAATAAATGTAAAAAATATTTTTTTCATTTCGTCTGTTTTTAAATTGGTAAGGTAATTAGTAATTAATCTTTAAGCTAAAATAGAGAAATGAAAAGGTGGAGCGCGTAATGCATAGGGAGTGGAAAGATAATATTCTTTATGCCGGATCTTTAATACCGGATGAAGAGAATAATGTAAATCATTTTTAGGAATAAAATAAAAAGAACTCTGTTGAAAAATTCCATAAGGGGTTTTATGCAATAAATAGCAAGAAGAAATACTTTTTTTTACAATTTGTTTGCCTTTAACTTGCTTATATTCAATATGGTTGACAGAAAGATTATGTTCCCATTCTATCAAAAACGGAAATTGTAAAACCAGGATTAAAAAAAGAGAAATTATATTTTTATAATCTTTCATCATCATTTTTATTCATCAAAAATTATGCAAATATATAGACTTTGTCAAAAAAATGTATTTTTGTATAAATTTCTTTATTTTAATAGTAGCGGTGAAATATTTTTTATCATTTAACATATTACTTTTGATTATTTTTTCATCTTGTCATAAAGATTTAGTCAATGACAACACTGAGTCTAAAATTGATTCGATAATAAAGGCTGCAAAAAAGAAAAATGTTCCGGCTCAAATCAAAATTTTTGATTCGTTATTATCCCATAATTATCCAAATAAAGAAATCAAATCCAAACTTTACTTTGAATTGGGGAATGCAAATTTTGAGTTGCAAAATTTTGATAAAACGGTTTTATTCTACAATAGAGCCTTAAAAGAAACACAAGACGACTCTTTCAAAGCAAAAATTTTTGTCAATTTAAGTTATGCCTACGTTGACAAAGATCAAAAAGACAAAGCACTGGAATTTGCACATAAAGCTTTGCAGATTGCCGATAAATACAACGACGATAAATTAAAAATACTTGCTTTCCAAGCACTATCCAAATCCTATTTCTTTTACGGTGATTATAAAAAATCAGCCGATATGATTCTTCATATTCTGGAAATGCAAAAGAAAAAAAAGGACTCTGCTGGAATGTCGGCTTCCTATTCTAATCTCGGAGTTATTTATTATCAGGACAAAGATTATCGCAAAGCTTATGACATTACTCTTAAAGCTTATAAACTGGATAAACAGCGCAACGACAAGGATTTTTTGGCAATTTCATATAATAATTTAGGAGCGTATGCTACCATGTTAAATTTAAATAGTGATACAATCATTTCTTGGTATAACAAAGCGATTGCCATAAAAAAGATGAAAGGAGTCCCTTATGTTGATGAACTGATTAATATTGCTTATGTATATACAAAAAACAAAAAATATAAAAAAGCTGAAAAACTATTGAGAAAGGCCTTAATATTATCTGCCAACAATTTAAGCCAAAAGAAAACGGTATACGATTATTATTTGGACTTGGCATTGCAAAAAAAAGATGTAAATAAAATTGAAGAATATATTGAAAAAAGAGATTCACTTGCTTCGGAATTACAAAAAATAAAAAATGAAGAAAAAGTAAGACTACTTAATCAGAATTACAAACTGAATCTACAAAAAGCACAATTGGAAAACAAAGAAGCAAAACTTAAAAAGAATATTTTCCTTTATACTTCTTTGATTTTGATCTTGATCCTATCCATAATTATAGCCGCCTTAGCTTATGTAAATAAAAACTTGAAATTCAGGCAAGAAAAAATGCAATTGCAGCAAAAACTTTTTAGTGCGCAACTCAATCCTCATTTTATTTTTAATAGTCTTACGGCTTTACAGAATTCTTTGATTCGTGAAACCCCTTTGCGCGCAATCACTTATTTATCGAGATTTGCCAAATTAATCCGCCAAAATTTTGAAATGATTAGGAAAGAAAAAGTAAATCTTAATGAAGAAATTTCTTTGTTAAAAGATTTTGTGGCAATGCAAAAAATCAGGGATATACATGATTTTGATTTTGAAATTGATTTAGACGATAATATTGATCCTTCGCAAGTATATATACCTCCCCTATTATTGCAGCCATTAATAGAAAATGCCATTGAACATGGTTTTACAAAGATTGATTATCCCGGAAAAATCATTCTTAAAATAAGATCTGAGGCCAATAAAATTTGTTTTGAAGTAATAGATAATGGAGTGGGATTCAAAGAAAAGAAACCCGGGCAAGAAGAACGTGTACATGCTTTGGAAATTTTAAAAGAACGTGTGCAGTTATTTAATAAAGACAAACAAATAGTTTTTAAAATCCAAAACCTAAAACCCGGAACCTCAGTATTTTTTTGTATAGATAAAAAAGAAACAATATGAAAGCAATCATTATCGAAGATGAAAAAGGAGCGGCAGAAGTTTTGTATTTTATGATTAATAGAGTGGCCAGAGATATAGAAATAGTATCTATGGTATCAACAATTAAAGAGGCCGAAAAAAGCATTAAAGAAATTAAACCGGATTTGGTTTTTCTAGACATCCGTTTAAAAGATGGTACTGCTTTTGAACTCTTGGAGAAATTGGATACAATTGACTTCAAAATTATTTTTACTACTGCCTATAATAATTATGCCATTAAAGCTTTTAAATATGCCGCTTTGGATTACTTACTTAAACCTATTGACCCAATCGATTTAAAAAATGCTTTGGATCGTGCTAGAAAATATATGAAACAAAACTTTGAATATCAAAAAATGTTATCCACTTTAAAACATTTTATTAAAGAGCAAAACCAAACCATAGTATTAAATACATCCAAAGGAAAAACATTAGTCAATAGGGAAGATATCATACGTTTGGAAGCTGATGGTTCATATACGGTTTTTATATTGAAAAATAAAAATCTTGTAGTATCGAGAAATCTAAAACATTATGAGAGTATTTTGAAAGGAAATGATTTTCTTCGGGTTCATCAATCTCATTTGGTAAATATGAATTATATGGTCTCTATCGAAAGAGACGGAAATATCCTTTTAAAAAACGGAGACAAAGTGCCTATATCCACACGAAAAAAACAAGAAGTAGTAAAATTTCTTAAAAATTAGCCATAAATGGGCTTATTTTCCACGAATATAAAATGAACTTCGACGTTTATATATTGAAACTTGTTATTTGAAAAAAGCGTAATATATTTGTACTTAGAAAACGACTTCTCAATTTATTATTAGTTTGTGTGTGTTAATTACTTGGGAAGCAAGGAAAAGCGGCTCGATTTATTCGAGCCGTTTTTTTTATGCTTTTTCTTTAAGTAAATTTTAACAGGAAGGCCATTTATTCTCAGTTTTTTAGAAGTTTATTTTTATTAAATTTGTCACAAATCAAAATAAAAACTCAAACTTATGGGAACAGGTGTTTACAAA
>JAMOVT010000103.1 GCA_027061855.1 Flavobacteriales bacterium | reverse complement strand
CCCGACGGAGTAATCAATATGGTATCCGGACGAGCTTCAAAAATTACGGAAGTAGTGCTGAATCATCCTGAGTTTGCCGGCTTGCATTATACCGGATCTACGGCAGTTTTTCAATACCTATGGAAAACAATTGGAAATAACATATCCAATTATAAATACTATCCTCGTATCGTAGGAGAAACCGGAGGAAAAGATTTTGTATGGATGCATCCTTCGGCAGATGCCGCCGAAGTAGCCACCGCTCTTTCAAGAGGTGCTTTTGAATATCAAGGACAAAAATGTTCTGCCGCTTCAAGAGCCTATATTCCACGCAGCAAATGGGATGAAGTTTATAAAATCTTAAAAGAGCAAGTGGAAAGTATGAAAATGGGAGACCCTCGTGATTTTTCCAATTTTATAACTGCTGTGATCAGTGAAGCTTCCTTTGATAAATTGGCCGGTTATATCGACCAAGCCAAAAAGGATGAAGATGTGGAAGTAATAATCGGTGGAGGATATGATAAATCAAAAGGCTATTTTATAGAACCTACGGTTTTCCTTACCACCAATCCCAAATATGAAACCATGGTGGAAGAACTTTTCGGACCTATTTTGACGATCTATGTTTATGATGATGAAGATTGGAAAGAAAGCTTGGACTTGGTTGATGAGACTTCTCCCTACGGATTGACAGGAGCTATTTTTGCCAAAGATCGCCATGTAATCGACTATGCTACCAAACGATTGGAACAAGCGGCCGGAAACTTCTATATAAATGATAAACCGACAGGAGCCGTAGTAAATCAACAACCATTTGGTGGAGCCAGGGCTTCCGGAACCAATGATAAAGCCGGATCCATGTGGAATTTAATCCGCTGGATTTCGCCAAGAGCCATCAAAGAAAATTTCAATCCGCCCAAGGATTACAGATATCCGTTTTTGGGTGAAGACAAATAATAAATTATTGTTTTTGATATAAAAGAGGCTGTCTCAAAAGGTGAAATTTTCTGTCATTTCGAACGAATGTGAGAAATCTTTTATTTGATAATCAGTAACTTAATGGTTAATCCTTTTTGTTAATGTATTATAAAAGAGACTTTGAGACAGCCTCTTTTAATTTTCCTCTTCCGTTACTTTTATGGTATAAATTTTTTCAAATTCCCGTTTTATTTTTTCATAATCATCGAGTCGTACGGGAAGAACATATCTGGCTCTTTCTTGTAAATCTTGACCGGCAATATCGAGTTGATGATCTTTGATAATGCGCATTACCTTGTTCATATCTTCATACCCAAAATCCAAAATAAGGTTTTTGGTGCGTATTTTTTCCACTGTTTCGGCCTCTTCCAAGACCATTTGGGCTGCGGTTTTATAGGCATTGATCAAACCGCCTACTCCCAATTTTACTCCTCCGAAATATCTAACCACCACTACTAATACATTCGTCAGTTCTTTGGATTTTATTTGATTGAGAATAGGCATTCCGGCAGAATTTGAAGGTTCACCGTCATCATTGGCTCTTTCTTCGATTTTTTCTATACCTATTCTGTATGCATAGCACCAGTGCCGGGCACTATGATGTTCTTTTTTGAGTTGTTCGAGGTATTTTTTTACCTCTTCGGTATTATTTACCGGATAGGCATAGCCCAGAAATTTGCTTTTACGGTCTTTAAAAAGAGCAGGGCCAAAAGATTCTTCGATGGTTTTATAAGTGTCTGAAGCCATGAGCTTATTTAAAAATCTTTATTTCTTCCTCATAGTCTATGGGATAAGGAATATTTAAGCCGTGTGAAACATAAATGATATTTCCTTGGTATTTTACTTTGAGTGAATTATTGGCCAATTTATCTAGCATATCAAGAAAGCTGCCTTTGTTTTGCTTAAAAAAATCTTTATTAAAATCAATTTCCAATGGGATAACAAATTTTTCTTTGGCAGGAACTTTATAGGCTTCCGAATTGAGTTTTCCTAGGGGTTTGTCATCAATATATACTTTTACTTCATCGACTTGAAATTTTCCACCGACTAAATTCGGATTCTCAAATTCGGCATTAGCTATCAATACGGTTTTTCCGTTTTCTTTTTGTTTGAGATCGATATTTTTAATTCCTTTAAAATCAGGCGCCTTGATCATACTGCTGCAAGCACTCAAAAAAAGAAAAATAAACAGAGGTAGATATTTTATATTTTTCATTCGGTTGTGTTTGATAAACAAAGATACAAATTCCCTTTGTTTTGGTTCACACATTCCATTCCTTGTAAAACTGTTCCAAAAAATCCTCCATAAAACGATGCCTTTCTTCTGACATTTCCCGGCCGGTTTCGGTGTTCATCAAATCTTTCAGTTTCAATAGTTTTTCATAAAAATGGTTGATGGTAGTTGTTTCTCCTTTCTTATATTCTTCTTTGGATTGCCGGGTTTTCGGTTTGATATCCGGATGATATATAAGATTATTTTTATGACCGCCATAAACAAATGTACGTGCAATGCCAATGGCGCCAATGGCATCCAGCCGGTCGGCATCTTGTATGATTTGCAGTTCTTTTGAAGTGAATTTTTGCTCCTCAAAGGTATTTTTAAAAGAAATGTTTTCAATGATTTTTACCACATGGTCGATTATTTCGGGGTCTACTTCCTGCTGCTGTAAGAAATCACGGGCTATTTTTGGCCCGATACTTTCATCTCCTTGATAAAATTTGGAATCGGCAATATCATGCAGAAGGCTTCCTAATCGAATCACAAAAAGATCTCCCCCTTCTTTACCGGCTATTTTTTCAGCATTTTTTAACACACGCAGAATATGCCAATAATCATGTCCGGCTTCGGCTTTTTCCAAGGTTTTTTTGACAAACAAATGGGTATTTTCTATAATCTTTTCTTGATTTTTCATCCTTTATCTTTGATTTATAATGTATTTTTGTATGATATAAATTCAAAAATAATGAAATATCTCGACTATCAACTCAAAAACGGAATCGGATTTCTTTATTTTAACCGGCCGGATAAATACAATGCCTTTCATAAGGATTTATTGATTGAGTTAGCGGACTTACTAGACCGTGAAAATCAAAATAAAGAATTGCGGGTTCTGATTCTTTCCGGAAAAGGAAAAGCTTTCTCTTCGGGGGTCGATCTCAAAGCTTTGTTGGATTTGAAAACAGTCGAGCAAGCACGTGAATTTGCTCTCTTATTAGAAAATACATCCGAAAAAATATATCATTTTTCAAAACCGGTAATTGCCGCGATAAACGGATTGGCTTTGGGAGGAGGTTTTGGCTATGCCACTGCTGCTGACATTCGAATCATGGCATATGAAGCCCAAGTGGGATACCCGGCGGTTAAACTCGGTGCAATATTGCCTGCAACCTGTACCATTTATTTAAAAAATATTATCGGCGAAGGACAAACAAAAGATTTGTTGTTAACGGGAAAAATGTTGGGTGCTTCAAAGGCCCGGGATTTGGGATTGGTGAGTTATACGGCGCCACAGGTTGAATTGATGAGTCTGGCAGAAGATATTGCTAAGCAAATTATGGAAGCACCTTCATTGGCATTGGATTATACAAAAAAAACCGTAGCCTATTTTACGCGTTTAGAGATTGAAGCTGCCAAACTCTATGCGGCGGATAATTTTGCTTTTCTATCTCAAACAGAAGAATGGCAAAAAAGAATGCATGCATTTGCTAATCGAAACAAAAAATAAAATGGATTTACAAGAGCGTATAAAATTTTCCGAAAGCCGTATTTTTAAAGCGGTTTTCCCAAATACTACCAACCATTATGACACCCTCTTTGGAGGAACAGCGATGCAATGGATGGATGAAGTGGCTTTTATTACCGCTACCCGTTTCAGCCGGCAACGAATGGTAACGGTAAGTAGTGACCGTATAGATTTTAAGAAACCCATTCCGGCGGGAACCATTGTGGAATTGATAGGAAAAGTGACCCATGTGGGCAATACCAGCCTTAAAATTCGTGTGGATATTTATATTGAACATATGTATTCCGATCAGCGTGAACATGCCATCCGCGGAGAATTTACTTTTGTCGCAATAGACGAACACAAAAAACCAGTAAAAATTACTTATTAGTCAAGGCTTTTGAGCTTCCATTTCCTTTCCCAAGGTGTAGTAAAATATCTTATCTTTGCAGGAAATACATTTTTGATTTATGGCTATTATAAAAAACATAAGAAACTTTTCCATTATTGCACATATCGATCACGGAAAAAGCACCTTGGCAGACAGATTGCTGGAATATACAGGTGCTATTACCGATCGTGAAAAGAAAGATCAAGTGCTGGATGATATGGATTTGGAACGAGAGAGAGGAATTACCATTAAAAGCCATGCGGTACAGATGGATTATGAATTTGAAGGAGAGAAATATAAACTGAATTTGATTGATACACCGGGGCATGTGGATTTTTCTTATGAAGTATCACGAGCCATTGCCGCTTGTGAAGGAGCCTTACTGGTAGTGGATGCCGCACAAGGAATACAAGCGCAAACCATCTCCAATTTATATTTGGCCTTGGAAAACGATTTGGAAATCATTCCTGTTTTGAACAAAGTAGATTTGCCCAGTGCCAAACCTTTGGAAGTAACCGACGAAATAGTGGATCTCATAGGTTGTGATCCCGAAGATGTTATTTGGGCAAGTGCCAAAACCGGAGAAGGAATTGATAAAATTGTAGAAGCCATAATCAAGCGTATTCCCGCTCCCGAAGGAGACCCCGAAGCACCTTTACGAGCCCTGATTTTTGATTCGGTTTATAATCCTTATCGAGGTGTAGAAGTTTATTTCAGGGTTTTTGACGGAAAAATCAAAAAAGGACAAAAAGTAAAATTTGTAGCTACCGACAGATCTTATAATGCCGATGAAGTGGGCTTTTTAAAACTCAAACAACAGCCGGCGGAATCTATCGGAACAGGAGATGTGGGATATTTGATTTCAGGAATTAAAGATGCACGTGAAGTAAAGGTCGGAGATACCATTACCGATGCCGAAACTCCGACAGATAAACCGATAGAAGGTTTTGAAGATGTTAAACCCATGGTTTTTGCAGGAATTTATCCGGTGGAAACAGATGAATATGAAGAACTGCGTAATGCCATGGAAAAGTTGCAACTCAATGATGCGAGTCTGACTTTTGAGCCGGAATCTTCGGCTGCCTTGGGCTTTGGTTTCAGAGCCGGATTCTTGGGAATGCTTCATTTGGAAATCATTCAGGAAAGATTAGAAAGAGAATTCGGAATGAATGTTATTACTACGGTTCCGAATGTATCCTATCATGCCTATACACGTAAAAATCCGGATAAGCCGATTATTGTT
Source organism: Flavobacteriales bacterium (assembly GCA_027061855.1). Classification (GTDB taxonomy): domain Bacteria; phylum Bacteroidota; class Bacteroidia; order Flavobacteriales; family Flavobacteriaceae; genus JALSPZ01. The sequence goes on along the minus strand of JAMOVT010000103.1, from coordinate 5,330 downwards.
AATAACCCTTCCGAACTTCCCGACCCGTCTAAATTAGACCGTGTGGAAGAACCTTATATCAAGGCAAGCATCATTACAAAATCCGATTTTATAGGACCGATTATGACTTTGGCCTTGGAGAAAAGGGGAGAAATAAAAAATCAGGTTTATCTTACCCAAGACAGGGTGGAACTCACTTTTGATATGCCTTTGGCAGAAATTGTTTTTGATTTTTATGACCGTTTAAAAACCGTCTCAAAAGGTTATGCTTCTTTTGATTATCACCCGATTGGGATGCGGAAATCAAAATTGGTTAAAGTAGATATTTTATTAAACGGACAACCGGTGGATGCTCTTTCTGCTTTGGTACATGCCGATAATGCTTATAGTATCGGTAAAAAAATGGTGAGCAAATTACGACAACTCATTCCACGGCAGCAATTTGATATCCCCGTGCAAGCGGCCATCGGAGCCAAGATTATTGCTCGTGAAACCATTAAAGCTTTGCGTAAAGATGTAACGGCCAAATGTTACGGTGGTGATATTTCCCGTAAAAGAAAACTTTTGGAAAAACAAAAGAAAGGGAAAAAACGCATGCGTCAGGTAGGAAATGTTCAAATTCCGCAATCGGCGTTTATGGCGGTATTGAAATTGAATGATTAAAGTTTTCTCGCCAGAGAAATTCCATCTCTTACAGGTAAGATAATTACTTCCATAGCGGGATCGTTTGCCAATATTTCATTATATTTTCTCAGTGCATCCGTTTCGGGATCATTGATTTGCGGATCAGCTACTTTTCCGTACCATAATACATTATCGGCCAGCAAGAGTCCCCCTTTTTTTAATTTCGGCTTAATAAGTTTATAATAGGAAGGATAATTTTTTTTATCGGCATCCAGGAAAATCAAATCAAATTTTATATCTATTCCGGGAATAATTTCCATGGCATTTCCGGTATATTGAATAATTTGATTGCGAAAGTCTGATTTTTCAAAAAACAGATTCTGAATTTCCTTATATTCTTCATTAATATCAATCGTATGAAGTTTTCCTTCCGGGCGTAAGCCTTCTGCGAGACACAAAGCGGAATATCCGGTAAAAGTACCTATTTCGAGAATATTCAAAGGGCGGATTAATTTAGACAACATACTCAGCAAGCGTCCTTGATACTCCCCGCTGATCATTTGCGGAAGCACCGTTTTAATATAAGTTTCCTTTTCGAGCTCTTTCAGATAATCAGGAGCGGGAGAGGAAAATACTTCTACATATTCTTGAATGTCAGGATGTAAAATCATATAAGTAAAGATAAAAAAATGCCGGAGAAAAGTCCGGCATTAAAAATATAAATAGGTAAAATATTATAAATCTTTAAGTAAATCTTCAATTTTTTCTTTCTCTTCTCTGGCCAATTCTCCGTCAACTAATATACGACCGCTATGCTCATCAATTACAATACGGTTACGTTGTCTGATTTCCAGTTGTTGTTGAACGGGAATAGTAAAATAAGAACCTCCGGAGGCTCCTCTTTCAATGGAAACCACGGCCAATCCGTTTTTAAAGTTTTTTCTCAAACGGTCATAAGCACGTAATAAATGCGGTTCAATTATTTTTCTCAGCTCCTCGGCTTTGGCTTTTAAAGCTTCTTCTTGCTTTTCGGTTTCTTTCATAAGCCCTTCAAGCTCGGTTTTTTTATGTTCGAGATTCTCTTTTCTTTCTTTGATAATTTCGGTAATACCTTTTACTTTCACCTCTTTTCCCCCTTCATCTGTGGTTTTGTAGCCCTTGATCATACCTGTTAATTTCTCAATTTCCTCATTGGCTTTATCAATCTTTTTATCAGCCAATTGGATTTCTAATTCTTGGTATTCTATCTCTTTGGAAAGGGCTTCGAATTCACGGTTATTGCGTACATTTTTTTGTTGCTCGGTATATTTTTTGATCAACTTTGCCGCTTCTTCTTTGATATTTTTTCTCTTGGCAATCTCGTCTTTCTGTTCTTGGATTTTATCTTCCAATTTTTGTTTACGTGTAATCAATCCCTCTATCTCATCCTCCATATCTTCAATTTCCAATGGAAGCTCGCCACGGGTATATTTTATTTCATCAACTTTTGAATCGATTAATTGTAAATCATATATTGCTCTTAATTTATCTTCTACGCTAAGTTCTTTTGTTTTGGCCATTTTTATAAGTAATTGATTGGATTAGTATTTGTCTCAGATAAAGCAACTGCAAAATTACGAATTTTTTTTGTAAGTTGTTCATATAAAAACAATTTTGTATATTGTTCGCTTTCAAAATGACCGATATCAGCAATAATCATTTTGTCTTCTCCTTGATAAAATTCATGATATTTGATATCGGAAGTGATATAAATATCTGCTCCCGAGGCTTTTGCGGCCTCAATGGCAAAGGCTCCCGAACCACCCAAAACCGCAATTTTTTTGATTTTTTTGCCTCTTAAAGATGAGTGGCGAATACAGTTTAAGCCTAAATCCTTTTTTAATTTTTTCAAATATTCTTTTTCATTGACGGGTTTTTCCAAATCTCCAATAATTCCCAGTCCTATTTCCTGATTTTTATTTTCCAATTTAAAAATTTCATAGGCGACTTCTTCGTAGGGATGATGAGTAAAAAGCGCTTGTAAAATCTTTCCTTCCAAGTGTTTTGGATAAATCACACTGATCCGTTCTTCTGGTTCTTCCTGCCTTTTTCCTATTTCACCTATATATGGATCGGCTCCTTCCAGGGGTTTATAAGTGCCTATTCCTTTAATATTAAAACTGCATTCTTCATATTTTCCTATTTTTCCGGCACCGGCTTCAAAGAGTGCCGTTCTCACTTTTTCGGCATCGGCAAGCGGAGCATAAGTTACCAACTGGCGAAGAGTATGATTTTGAGGTATCAAAACCTGTTGATTGACAAGTCCCAGCTTACCGGCCAATATGCCGCTTACTCCAAAATATTGATTATCCAAAGCCGTATGAACGGCATAAATGGCGATATTGTGCTGAATGGCTTTCATCACTACCCGCTCTACATAGGTTTTTCCGGTTATTTTTTTGAGTCCTTTGAAAATAATTGGATGAAAACTCAATATGAAATTGGCCTTCTTCCGGATGGCTTCATCTATCACTTCTTCGGTAGTATCGTGTGAAATTAATACGCCCGACACTTCTTGTTCGGGGTCGCCTACAAGCAGCCCTACATTATCAAAATCTTCGGCATATTGAAGGGGAGCAAGGGATTCTATTTCTTTGGTTAATTCTTTTATCTTCATATTCTTTTGGAAATTATATTTTAAGCAATTCCATTTCTTTTTTCTTTAAACGCAAATTCATTCCGTCTCTTCCTTGTAATCCGCCGGTATGAATTGCCAGGATTTTACTTCCTTTGGGGAAATAATCTTTTTTTATTAAATCGATGATTCCATAGAGCATTTTACCTGTATAAACGGGATCGAGCGGGAGATTGTGCAGGCTGTTGACCATATTGATAAACCCGACCAATTTTTCATCTATCTTGGCAAAGCCGCCAAAATGATAATCGCGTATCAATTCCCAATTGTCTTTATGCACGTATTTTTGAATATCCCGGTGCAGGAAATTCTCTTTTAGAGCCGGAAATCCCAATATTTTTTGATGCGGAAAGGAGCTGTTAATGATCCCCGCAATGGTTCCGCCGGTGCCTACCGCCGAGCAAATAAAATCGAACTCCTTATCTTGGGGCGTAAGGATTTCTTCGGTTCCTTTTACGGCCAGTTCGTTTGTGCCTCCTTCGGGAACCAAATAAAAATTTCCGAAGAGCTGAAATAATTCTCTTATAAATTCCGGTTCTGTTTTATGCCGGTAGGCTTCTCGCGATACAAAATGGAATTTCATTCCCTGTGCATGAGCAAAAGCCAAAGTAGGATTTTCGGATAAGGTTTTTCCCAGGTTTTCTCCCAGTTCTTGTCCGCGGATAATGCCTATGGTATGCAACCCGTATTCTTTTCCGGCAGCTGCCGTTGCGGCTATATGATTGGAATAAGCGCCTCCAAAAGTCAATAAAGTATGATAGCCTTTTTCTTTGGCTGCAATGATATTGTAATAAAGTTTCCGGAATTTATTTCCAGAAATATGTTCATGCAATAAATCTTCCCGTTTTACCGCGAGGCTAATTTCTTTCTTTTTTAATAAACAATCGGAGAGAAACTGGTTATATGGTTCTTGCTGCGGAATGATCATAAGGGCTTTATTTACAAAAATACAAAAAAGACAAGGGAGATAAAAGTTTTTGTTTTCGGGTTACTCCTCACTGATTTTTACCGGGAATAAATCCTGAAAATCATAACTGAAATCGATAGCCGGCGAAATTCCTTTCATTTTAAATCCGGTTGCTTTTCCGTTTTCGTCCAATTGAAAAATCACAAAGGCATCGGCATCCATTAAACTTTTGTCGGGCCATTTCACAACGAAAGTATTATCGCCGTAAAAATACATTGGACCCGATAATTTTGGAGAACGTGCCGAGCGAAACCACAGTTGGTTTTCTTTCTTTTCAATGAAAATTTTGCCAAACCAGGGATCCTTGTAAACTCCTTTAAATTTGTTCAATGGTGGAGTGTTTTTCCTGTTTTTATTCACCTTTTTCCATACTTTATCCACTACTTTGCGGGCATAATCATCTTTTTCTTGGGTTCTTTCTCCGTAATATGCAACCCAGTCCATAGAATCCATTCCGAGGTATTTATCCAAAATGGACTGACTGATAGCCGAGAAAACAGCTCCTCCGTCCGGATAAGTATTGGTGAGTACGACGATTCCCAGATTTAGATCGGGAATGAGCAAAGTTTTGGAAAGCATTCCCATTAGTCCGCCGGTATGGGAAACCATCATTTTTCCTTTTACATCGCTGAGAAACCATCCCAAACCATAACCGGCAAAATGGGTATTATAGCGAGGATTACCGGCCGGCAATACCGTGTGGATGCGCCACATTTTTTGATGATTCTCTTCGCCGAATAATTGTTTATTGCCGTGTTTTCCGTGATTTAATTGCATTAACATCCATTTGGATAAATCATGGACGTTGGAATAAATGCCTCCGGCCGCTCCATTGATTTTTTCGGGATCCCATCTTTCGGCTTCTGTGAGGCTGATTTTTTTCCCTTTGTTTAAATGAGGCAAGGCCAGGTTGGAAGTTTCGGGAATATAAGTGAGAGAAGCATAGCTGTTTTTCATCCCGAGAGGCTCAAATATGCGTTTTTTTACAAACTCTTCCCAGGGCATTCCGCTTTTTCTTTTAATTACTTCGCCGGCGACCAAATAGAGTAAATTGTCGTAATCGAATTTGGTTCTGAAAGCAGAGAC
>JAMOVT010000102.1 GCA_027061855.1 Flavobacteriales bacterium | reverse complement strand
GCCACGAATTCACGAATGAATAATTTTTGTTGGCCACGAATACACGAATGAATTTTTTATCTTTTATGGGCCACGAATTCACGAATAAATACTTTTTATTTGCCACGAATTCACGAATGAGCTTGTAAATGGAGATTAATAATAATTATTTTATTTATTGATTAGGATTTAGGTAGCCAAGTTTTATTAAAATTAATGATAAGATTCGTGTATTAGTGGCGGGTATTTAATTCAAGTAGTATATTCTACGGCCTTTTATTTGCCATAAATCCACGAATGAATATTTTTGTTTGCCACGAATTCACGAATGAACTTATAAATGGAGATTAATAATAATTATTTTATTTACTAATTAGGATTTAGGTAGCGAAGTTTTATTAAAATTAATGATAAGATTCGTGTATTAGTGGCGGATATTTAATATAAGATGTAAATGCCACGAATTTGTTTTTGCCACGAATTCACAAATGAATATTTTTATTTGCCACGAATTCACGAATAAGTTTGTATTTAAATATTAATGGATAAAGATTGATTTATATATTATTCTGGATTTTGAATGCCAATGTTTTAGGAAAAACAATAATAAAATTCGTGTATTCGTGGCTATTTTTCAATTTGTATTCGTGGCTTGCAAATTTTAATTCGTGTATTCGTGGCAATTATTTAATTCAGATAGTATATTCCTGGATTTTTTATTGGCCACTAATTCACGAATGAGCTTTTAATTTGAAATCAACCGATAATTAAAGATTTTTTTACTAAGGGGTGATTTTGGATATGCAGTTATTTTTTAAATAAGATTTGTGTATTCGTGGCTTGCAAATTTTAATTCGTGTATTCGTGGCAATTATTTAATTCAGATAGTATATTCCTGGATTTTTTATTGGCCACTAATTCACGAGTGAGCTTTTAATTTGAAATCAACCGATAATTAAAGATTTTTTTACTAAGGGGTGATTTTGGATATGCAGTTATTTTTTAAATAAGATTTGTGTATTCGTGGCTTGCAAATTTTAATTCGTGTATTCGTGGCTATTTTTCAATTTGTATTCGTGGCTATATTCACCTGTATTCAAGGTATAACCAAAATAAGAGAATAACCTTTTGGATTTTACCAAACAATTCTTTTAAAATTAAGTTCTTCTTCTCCAAAATTAACAAGAAGCGCTAAGGAATTATTTGATACTTTTAAGTAATTCAAAGCCTGGGCAAGAAATTTATCATGGATAGTGGAGACGGCTTTTATTTCCAATATTATTTTATCAAAGACCACAAAATCGGCATAAAATTTATGGGGCAAAATGATTCCTTTATAATTAACGGTATATTCTTTTTCTCTTTCATAAGGAATTCCGGCCTTTTTAAATTCATATTCCAAAGCATCTTTGTAAACTATTTCAAGAAAACCGAATCCCAAATTATTATATACTTCAAAGCATTTGCCTATAATTTTATAGCTTTCTTTTTTGTATCGAATAAAAGACATATAATAATGTAAAAATATTTTTATTAAATATACAAATAAATTTTTGTGTTTTAGATAATTGGATATTTCTTTTGAATTATATTCTTCTTGGGTTTTTGCCACGAATTCACGAATAAGTTGGCAATTAAATATTAATGGATAAAGATTGATTTATATATTATCTAGGATTTTGAATGCCCATATTTTAGAAAAGACAATAATAAGATTCGTGTATTAGTGGCGGGTATTTAATTTAAGTAGTATATTCTTCGACCTTTTATTTGCCACGAATTCACGAATAAATTTTTTATCTTTTATGGGCCACGAATTCACGAATAAGGTGGTAGTTAAATTTTAATAGATAAAGATGAGTTTATATATTATCCGAGATTTTAGGCGCCAAGTTTTTTAGAAACTAATAAGATTCGTGTATTCGTGGCTATTTTTCTATTTGTATTCGTGGCCTGCAAATTTTAATTCGTGTATTCGTGGCTATTCTTCACCTGTATTTGTGGCAATATTTTATGCCTAACATGGTATAACAATCACTTCAACCACTCCCTTAGGTCAAATTTTCCGGCTATATGTTGGCGAAGTTCTGCTATGGGAATACGTATTTGCTCCATTGTATCTCTATCTCGTAAGGTTACCGTATTGTCTTCTTTTGTTTGATGATCCACGGTTACACAATAGGGAGTTCCCACGGCATCTTGTCGGCGGTAACGTCTTCCTATGGCATCTTTTTCATCATAGGAAACTTTAAAATCCCATTTCAGATCTTCTACAATCTGTTTGGCAATTTCCGGCAATCCGTCTTTTTTGAGCAAGGGCAGGATGGCTACTTTGGTAGGAGCGAGAATAGCGGGTATTTTCATCACTACGCGTGTAGATCCATCGGGGAGAGTTTCGTCTTGAAGCGAAGCCGAGAAAACCGCCAGGAACATACGATCCAAGCCAATGGAAGTTTCTATTACATAAGGGGTATAGCGTTCATTGAGTTCGGGATCGAAATATTGCAATTTTTTTCCGGAATGTTTTTCGTGTTGAGTAAGGTCAAAATCAGTGCGGGAATGGATACCTTCGAGTTCTTTGAAACCGAAAGGAAATTTGAATTCGATATCGGTAGCGGCATCGGCATAATGGGCCAATTTTTCATGGTCGTGGAAACGATAATATTCATCTCCGAATCCGAGTGATTTATGCCATTTCAATCGTTCTTCTTTCCATTTGTCAAACCACTCTTTTTGGGTGCCGGGACGCACAAAAAATTGCATTTCCATTTGCTCGAATTCGCGCATACGAAAAATAAACTGGCGAGCTACAATCTCGTTTCGAAATGCTTTTCCGGTTTGAGCAATCCCAAAAGGAATCTTCATGCGCATGGTTTTTTGCACATTGAGAAAATTAACAAAAATTCCTTGTGCTGTTTCAGGACGCAGGTACAGATCCATTGCACTATCGGCAGAAGCCCCGAGTTTGGTTCCGAACATCAGGTTGAATTGCTTGACGTCTGTCCAGTTTTTACTACCCGAAACAGGATCGGCGATACCCAGTTCTTCAATTAAGGCTTTTACATCGGCCAAGTCCCCGTTATCCAAAGACTTTGCCATACGTTGCAAGATTTCTTTTTGTTGTTCGCGGTATTTTACCACACGCGGGTGAGTGGAAACAAATTGGGCTTCATCAAAACTTTCACCGAAACGTTTACGGGCTTTTTTGATTTCTTTTTGTACCTTATTTTCGATTTTTTCCACATAATCTTCGATGAGCACATCGGCACGATAACGTTTTTTGCTGTCTTTATTATCGATAAGCGGATCGTTAAACGCATCTACGTGTCCGGATGCTTTCCAGGTGGTGGGATGCATGAATATCGCGGCATCCAGCCCCACTATATTTTGATGCAATTGCGTCATAGCTTTCCACCAATATTCCCGTATATTGTTTTTGAGTTCCACTCCGTTCGGACCGTAATCATATACGGCACTTAATCCATCATAAATTTCACTGGAAGGAAATACAAATCCATATTCTTTTGCGTGCGAAAGCACTTTTTTAAATTGTTCATCGCTCATTGTAAATCGTTTTTATAAAAAAAGCTATCTTCGATGCACAAAGATAGCTTTTAAGAATGATTTTTACAATCTTATTTATTTCAATGTCAAGTGAGTGGTACCTACTTTTACGCCGTTATGATAGATTTCTATCAAGTAATCTCCTTTTACAATGTCTTTATCCAGATCAGCAGGTTTCACAAAGCTGCATACTTTCAAGGCTTTGTTTTCGTAAATCACTTCTTCTGCCGAACTGATTTTTACCATATTACCGTCTATTTCTATTTCATCCAATGTACCGATTACTTCCCCGTTAGGATTTACTACACGTACAAAGAATACTTGTTTTCCTGTTTCAAGAATATCATTTTTAGGAATTGTGAAACAAACTCTAATTTGTTTGGTTCTCCATTTACGAGTAGTTTCTACTATTTTACCGCTACTTTTGATTTTCACTCCGGTAGCTGAGATATTAGTAGGATATAAGACTTTGGCACGATTTAGAACTTTTGATAATTGTTCGTTTTTGGTCAATAAGGTATCAGTAAATTCCTTTTGTTTTTCCAGATCGGCATTTAAACTGTCTTTTTCAAGAGTTAATTGTTGATTTGCCATTCTTAATGAATCCGCTACACGATATAATTCATCACGTTGTTTTTTCAACTTGGCGATTTCTCTTTTGTATTTTCTCACTACGGAAGCCGTTACGTTTTTTTGTTTTTTTACTTCGGCAATCAAAGCATCTATACGTTTTTTGGCTTCTTCCATTTCCTCGGTTAATTCACCGTTTTCTTTCATCTTTTGCTCATAATCGATTTTCAACTCATCCAATTGATTGATCAATTGTTCTTTTTGATCGATTAATTGGTTTTTTTGAGCATTCAGCTCTTTGTAATTCTTGTATGTATAGCCTCCTAATCCTAAAAGGGCTATTCCTAAGATTACCACAGCTACTTTAAGGAAGTTCGAACTTCCTTGCGGGTTGGTGTTTGTTGTGTTATAGTTCATAATTTTTCTTTTTTGCAAAAATATGTATTTTTAGTTTGATTTCGTTAAAAAAAACTTAAAGTACAAACGCTTAGGTATTATATTTATTGCCTTTCCAGGTATAATTTTTTTTCTTCATCCCCCAAACTATCCATAAAAGATAAAAAGGATAAGTCAGTTCAGTTAACAGAAAATATTTGGTTTTTAAATGATTTTGGTAAAAATTATTGGTTTTTGACACTAAAAGCCAATCAAAAAGAATTTTTAGAAAAAATAAAATAAAAACGGATAAGGGAGAAAAAGGCAGGAGAAAAAATAAATAGAGTAAGGAAAAATTTCCTGTAAGAATAACAAAACCCATCAATTGGTTCATTGGATTTTTTATTTTACTGCTTTTTGAAGCCCATCGTATTTTTTGTTGAAAAAGATTTTTTCTGTCAGGTTGTGCATGGGTGTTAACGATTGCTCCGGGAGATTTGAGAAATTTAATTTCGCCCGGAAAGTTTTTTCGGAATTTTTCGGTTAGAAAAACATCATCTCCCGAAACGATATGTTTGTTTCCAGTATATCCATCTACCTGTTGAAAAGCTTTTTTTAGGAAAGATAAATTTGCTCCATTTGATAAAAACGGATTGCCACAGGCTACACCCGCCATTGTAAAAGCTTGTAAACTAAGGAATTCCAATATTTGAAATTGATTGATAAAAGAAGGCTTATCGCTGTATTTTACAGGACCTAAGATCATTTTGGTATTTTTTTCTCTCCATTTACCATTGTATTCCATTAACCAATTTTCAGGAAGGATGCAATCGGCATCCGTAGTAATTATATAGGGAAATTTTGCCAGATTTATTCCTTTTTCGAGCGCTTCTTTTTTGGGTGAAGTATTTTTTTTGCGAATGCTTATTAACTGATATGGAACATGAATATTTTGGTGTATGATTTTTTCTCCTTGATCGGTAGAGCGGTCATTTATAAAAATTACTTCAAATAAAGAGGAAGGATAGTTTAAATGATTGAGGGAATCCACCAGTTTTTTCAGGTTTTTTTCTTCATTGCGAAAAGGAATAAGAATAGAGAATTTTTTTGCAGGCGGAATTTTATCAAAGTTTTCCGTTTTGATTTTTGTCATTTCAAAGATTACCCAAATTATCAGCAGTATATATAAGCCTATAAAAAAAGCCGGTATTTCAAGCATTCGATTTATTTTTTTGTTGGTAGAAAAAGAATATTAGCCCCAAAAAAAATGGAACGGCAAAATTAAAAACCCACATAAAGCTGGTTACAAATATCATATTATGGGAAGGAAAACCAAATAAGTGAAAAATCCAAATGGCAATACTTCCTTTAATCGCCCAATCCATCATGGACAAGACCGGCAGTGCGGAAGAGATCAAATAAGTAAGAAATATTCCCGTATAAATATGCCAATCAAAATTTTGTTGATGAAAAATCATCCAAAACAGTAAAAATTGCGTGGAGAAAATAAGGTACCGGGAAAAAGAAAGACCGGCAATAGTCAGAAAGGGCAAGTTTTTCTTTTTACAAAGTTTCCATCTTTTTGTTTTATAAATAAAAAAAGAACTACTCACTATCAAAATTAACAAACCCCATAAAATCGTAGTATTTATATCGAGAGGAAAAGAGTGAAATATTTTGGGATGATATAAAAAAGTAAAACCTATTGCCAATAAACCGAAAAAAACCGTGGCAACCAGTTGCCATAAGTTACCGGCCAAATTAAGGAAGAAAATTTTTCTCCTGATGTTTTTTGGAAAATAAAGAATTTTTATGCCATATTCTCCAATACGATTTGGAGTGAAAAGGGATGCCGCAAAACTTATCAAAGATTGTCGCAAGGCTTCTTTAAATCCAATGGGGCGGATAGTAGAAACCAACTTTTGCCATTTTTTTATTTCCAAAACCCAATTCATAATACTTAGACTCAATAATCCCCATAGATAGAAAGGGAATCCGTTTTCTATTATCTTGGAAAAATGTTCCCATTGTTTTTTTTCACTTAAAAACCAAACTGCATATATAATTATGGCCAATTTTAAAAAAAATAACCCGAACCGGGATAGATCTTTATCAAGTGTCGGGGAAAATAGATTTAGTTTCATTGGTTTTTGTAAATTTGCTTAAAGGCCGTTGCAAATTAAAACAAAAATATTGAAAAAAGAACGCATCATATTGGGAATTGATCCCGGAACAACTGTAATGGGATTCGGAATGATTAAAGTAACCGGAAACAAAATGGAACTGATCTTAATGGATGAGTTGATATTGAATAAATATGAGAGTCATTATTTACGTTTGAAAAAAATTTTTGAACGTACTTCCCAAATTATTCAAGAATATCATCCGGACGAATTGGCTATTGAAGCTCCTTTCTTCGGGAAAAATGTACAGTCGATGCTTAAACTGGGTCGTGCACAAGGGGTGGCAATGGCCGCCGGTTTGCAATTTGAAATTCCTATTACAGAATATTTGCCTAAGAAAGTAAAAATGTCCATTGTAGGAAATGGAAATGCTTCTAAAGAACAAGTAGCCGCAATGTTAAAACGTCTTTTTAATATCAAAATAATGCCTACCAAGCTAGATGCTACGGACGGATTGGCAGTAGCTGTTTGCCATTTTTACAATTCGGGGAAAATATCATCCGGTAAAAAATATGGAAGTTGGAAAAGTTTTATTTCCAACAATCCGGATAAAATATCTAAATAAATCTGTCTTTTTTAGTTAGCTTTATCAGAGATTTCACTTCTCTTGATATTTTCTTAATCGGATGAAAGCGATTTTTAAAGGAAATATTTTTCTTTTTCATACAATCGGGTTTTTATAGACTAGGTGTTCCTTCTACATTTGAGTAATTATAAAAATCAGATGATATGAAAACACCTTTACCTTTATTTATTATTTTATTCTCAATGGGAATTGTTTTTTATTCCTGCAAGAAAGATGCGGCAGATCCTACTGCCGATTGTAGCTCCTCCAATAGAGATATTGAAGCTTTTTTTAATACTATCCATGCGAGTTCCAATTATGAGTTGTATGAAACTATGGATTTGGATACGCATGAATATACTTTCAGTACTGCCGGAGATTTGCAAATTTGCGGTTTTGGATATAAGTCTGCGGCTCCGTCCTTAGTATACGAAATTAAATTGACAGATAGTAACAACAATGTTATTTATCAGGGGAATCACAGTTTTTCCGCTAGCGCTTTTGATTATGTTTCCGTTCCTCCCATTACCATTCAACCGGGAACTTATACTTTATCGAGAACGGTTACGAATGCTTCCAATCTTTCGGAAACCATAGGCCCGATTACCAGAGGGGCCAATAACAGCGCCATTACTTTCCCTGTAAATATGGGACCAAATTTGAGCATATTAAGTGCTAACTTTTATGGGAGCGGTGGACCGGTTCCCAATTATGGAATTCCCAATATTTATTTTGAATATATAGAATTATAATCCCTCTTATACCGGTTATTATGTATCCCGAACTTTTGCATTTTGCTCATCTTACTATTTACTCTTATGCTTTTTTAATTGGTATGGGTATACTGATAGCCGGTATTTTTACAAAAAAACAAATAGAAAAATACTGGAACGGAGAAGAATTGTCTTATGCTTTTTTTTATGGAATTTTTATCATGGGATTTGTGGGAGGAAAATTATTTTTCTTTTTGGAACGCCCCGGATATTATTTATCTCAACCGGAACTTATCCTACAAGATTTTTCAGGAGGATATGTATTCTACGGTTCCTTTTTATTGATTATCCCTTATATAATTTGGTATTTGCATAAAAACAATAAAAGGATTTGGCCTGTACTGGATATTCTGGCCATAACTACAACAATTGTGCATGCCATAGGACGTTTAGGATGTTTTTTCGGGGGGTGCTGCTATGGAAAACCCACCGGTTTTGTAACCGGAGTAGAGTTTCCTGCTACCCATGGAGTCCATGTACATCCTACTCAACTTTATGAATCTTTCGGAATATTTCTCATTATGTTTTTTCTTTTCAAGCTAAGGAAAAGAAAAAAGTTTGACGGACAAATTTTCCTTACTTATGTTTTTTTATACGCGTTTTTGCGAATCATAATAGAAAATTACCGCGGAGACCAAAGAGGTTATCTCATCGAAGGAATTCTTTCTCATTCCCAATTCATTGCTCTTGTTATTATGAGCTTCTCTATTTACTTATTAAATAAACTTAAATCTAAAAATTATACTTATGAAACAGTACCTTAAACACTCAATAGCCTTTACTTTATTATTACTTGCCGTTTTGGCGATTGGAAGCGGTTGTAATCCGGCCAATCCCACATCTGTACAACAAGATTGTGAAGCCGGAATAGAGTTTAAACTTGACGGCACCCTTATTCAATTTGATAATGCCCAAGTAACAGCAGAAATATTTAATGATGCTGCCATAGGCAAATTCTATGATATATGGACCGATGAAAATGTCAATGGTTTTAATGGTTTTTACTTCCATTCAACTGTTACCGAAACCGGAGAAGAAGCAGATTTTGCTCCCGATTGGTTTGTAACCTCAGATGTAGCCAATTTGATTTTTCTGAATGATAAAGAAAATGTCAATGTGCACTTTAAAATTATTGAAGGAGCCAATGCGGTAGGAGATCATGTGGAAATTGATTTTCAAGGATCTTATATAGAAAACGGAACAACCCATCAAATCACAGATGGAAAAATTTGTACCTCTATTGATGTGGTACATTAATTTTCAAATTAAAACTTATTAAAAATGAAAAAATTATTACTACTGTTTTTTGGCCTTTTGTTTATGGTCAATTTTCAATCAAAAGCTCAAGATGCTCCGGTAGACCCTTTAAAAAGGTCAGGCTGGTTTATTAGTCCCAGAATAGGATATGATATTTTACCTATGTATGACAATAATACCCCTTATATTGATTATAAAGGGGGAATTGAAGCCGGTATTTCTACCGATTATTATTGGAATTGGTTTGGAATAGGTGCCGATTTTGATTTTATCAAGAATAAACCTCAAAATACTTTTAATGGAGAGGCAATTACTTATTTTCATGGAAATGCACCTACTTTTACCTTAACCGAGAATTCCATTTCGCGAATGTTCTTCGGAATTGGTCCTTCTTTTAAATACAGTAAGGATAAATTCATGTCCGAACTGAATTTGAGAATGGGATATGGCACTGTTGACGGTGGTCGAGTAGAATATTCGGAAACTTCCTCGGGTACTCCTATTTTGTTGAATTTCCATGCAGGTTATAATAATTATTCCGGCTTGGCGGCTAAAGCCCAGCTCAGGTTTACTTATTTTGTAAAAGAATATTTCGGCTTGCAATTTGGAGCCTATTATATCAATCATTTTAAAGTGACCGAAGATACGGATGCAACATTAGGAATGTCGGCAGGGTACTGGAAAACTCAAGAAGTTCACGGAGGTGAATTTACGGTGCTCGAAGAATTTCAAGAACGGGTAAAACCCTGTGATTGTAATGTTTCCTCGGTAGGAGTTTTTGCCGGAGTCGTTTTCCAAATTCCTATCAAACCCAAAGTAATAGTGGAGGAAAAGAAAGAAGAAGACTGTAATATTTGTGATACTTATGCCTTGGCGGTTACCGCAAGGGATAAATTTACCGGACAAGTACTTCCGGATACAGATGTGGCGGTGAAAGATATGGAAGGAAATGTCGTCCAAACCGGTACCACCAATAAATTTGGAGTAGTGGTATTCAATGATGTGAAACCCGATAATTATACCATAGAAGGTATTTTATATGACGTACCATTAGAGCAAAATGTAACCCGCAAAGATGAATTTAAACCAAAAGAAACGCTGCAAAAAGATCTTCTTTATAGTGATCCGAATTTTATTTTGAAAGGAAAAACGGTTGTCTGTAATACAGATGAACCACTTCCCGGAGTATCGGTTCATTTGGTAAATAAAGCACAGGCCGGTGAAAAAGTGACCACAACAGATGAGAATGGTGAATTTATGTTCCATATTAAACAACAAGCGGATTATGATATTTATGGAAAAAAAGACAATTACCTTTCGCAAATAGAAACTTTGTCAACCAAGGATTTTGATCGAAATGCCACATTGTTTGTCAAATTAGAAATTTGTATGGACAAAGCCGATTGCGGTACAGCCATTAAATTGGAAAATATACATTATGACCTAGATAAATATTTTATTCGTGAAGATGCCAAACCCGAGCTTGACAGATTAGTACGTTTTATGAAAGATAATCCGGGAGTAAAAGTGGAGATTTCATCCCATACTGATTCAAGAGGCTCCGCAGAATACAACCGGGTTTTATCGGATAACCGTGCAAAAGCTGCCGTAGATTATTTGGTTTCGCAAGGAATAGATCGTTCCAGATTAGTAGGAATAGGCTATGGAGAATCAAAATTATTGAATCATTGTTCCGACGGAGTAAAATGTTCGGAAGAAGAACATCAATTAAACCGCAGGACGGAAATGAAGGTCATTTGTCCCGAAGATAAATAATTTATACTAAACCCCTTTCCTGCTGCCTTTTATCAGGTAGCAGGATTCTAAAAAATAAAAATATGAAAAAGAAAATATTTATATTAAGTTTATTAGTTTCAGCTATTTATTCTTCATGCGTGAAGGATAGTGCTTGTGATTATGAAGCTGTCATTCCCTGTGTAGAAGAATGCACAATGTATGAAGATTTTGAAGATGAACGTCCCGGCCCTGCAAACAATTGGCAGAGTATAGCGGCCTCTTCTCCCGAGATTGTACAAGATAATGGAAACAATTCTTTATATGTAAAAGACCAGAGTGGAGCTTCGTGGGTATATACCACGACCTTTCCTGCCAATTTATTGGAACAAGGATGTAAATTGAAATATGATGTAATATATATCACGGGAGGAACGGGAAATTCAGCTACGACTGATAATTCTCTTACTATTTTTCAAGGTACAAGTCCCTCAAATGCTACCCTAAGAGCCAATTTTGTTTTAAACAATACACATCTTATTCCCAGTAATGCTCCTTTTACCAATATTGAGGTGCCTTTGGAATTGGCTTCGGGAACCACATTGCCCTCCAATGCTTTCGGTGAATGGAATATGCCCGGAGGCCCTCCTTATACTACGGCACAAATAAATGATTTCAATAATCTGATTCAAAATATCTCAGGAGTAGCTTTTTTCTTGGATGAAGGTGCTAATCCGTCGGAAGAATGGTTTTTTGATAATTTTTGCTTTCAGAATTGTTGTGAAAATAATGTGAAGCCTTAAAATAGATAAATATTGAAAATAAATAAAAAAGAGAGGCTCACCTCTCTTTTTTATTTATCAGTCTTCCAAATCGTTTTCCAGATTATCGTTGATTTCTTTTTTTATGGTTTCTTCCTTTTTGTCTTTCTTGGAGCAATCCAAATTGATATTCAAATTAGGAGGTTTTGAAAAGGGTTCTTTAGAGATATTCAAGTCTTTATCTGCATAATTTTTTTTCATATATAATGCCCAGATCGGCAATGCCATAGAAGCTCCTTGGCCGTATTTAACGGTTTTAAAATGTACTGCACGATCTTCAGCTCCTACCCAAACACCGGTAGATAAATTGGGAACCATCCCGATAAACCATCCGTCTGAATGATTCTGTGTCGTTCCTGTTTTACCGGCGATTTCATTGGTAAAATTATAAGGATAACCGGTCATCATTTCTTTATAGAATTTTTGATTTTTGGCCCAAGTTCCGCGCAAACGCGAGCCGGTTCCGTATTGGGTAACCCCTTGCATTAGATTAATTACCGTATAGGCAATTTGCGGGCTAAGCACATCTTTTGTTTTGGGTGTTTTCTGATAAAGAACCACCCCGTTTTTATCTTCAATTCGTGAGATTACATAGGGTTCGATATAAACTCCTTTGTTGTTAAAACCATTTAAAGCTCCTACCATTTCATAAAGCGAAATTTCCGGTGTCCCCAGGGCAATGGAAGGGACAGGAGGAATATTACTGGTAATTCCCAGATTTTTTGCTAACTCCACTACCGGTTGAGGTCCGGTCATGTCGATAAGTTGAGCGGTAATCGGGTTAATGGATTTTGCTAAAGCTTCTTTTAAAGTCATTTTTCCACCGTAACTGTCCCCTTTTGGAGTCCAAGGTTTTTTCAGCCCCCATCTTCCGGCTTCTATGGTATAAGGAATATTGGGAAAGGAATCACAGGGAGACAGATGCTTCTGATTAATGGCAGTAGCATACACAAAAGGTTTGAAAGTAGAGCCTACTTGTCTTTTGCTTTGTTTGACATGATCATATTTAAAATGCTTGAAATTTACTCCGCCTACCCAAGCTTTTACGTGTCCTGTTTCGGGATCCATAGACATTAGCCCTGCATGGAAAAATCTTTTATAATAACGTATGGAATCATAAGGGGTCATTATGGTATCTTTATCTCCATTCCATGTAAATACACGCATTTTTTCTTTTTGATGGAAGGTTTTCTCAATTTCCTTATCACTCAAACCTTGTTTTTTTAATACTCGCCATCGTTCAGAGCGACGCATGGCTTGTTTCATGATTTTTTTAATTTCTTTTTGGGTTTGTCTTGGCCCGAGTTTAGGAAAATAAAAAGGAGCATTTTTAAATTTTTTGGCTTGCTCATCAAATACTTGTTGTAGATTTTTCATGTGTTCCTGCACAGCCTCTTCGGCATTTGCTTGCAAGCGGGAGTCAATTGTGGTATATATTTTAAGACCATCGGTGTAGATATTATAGGTAGTTCCATCTTCTTTGGGATGTTTTTTTGCCCATTTGGAAACAAAACTTCTAATATATTCTCTTAAATAAGTAGCCATCCCCTCATCATGTCTTTCGGGACGAAATTCCAATTCCAAAGGTAATTTTTGTAAAGAATCTTTTTCCTTTTCGGTTATAAATCCGTTTTTTTCCATTTGATGAAAAACCACATTTCGTCTTTTTTTGGTTCTTTCAGGTTTACTGATGGGTCTGAAATAAGCCGGATTTTTCAACATTCCTACTAAAGTCGCCGCTTCTTCTATTTTCAGGTCTTTTGGCTCCTTATTGAAATAAATTCTTGAAGCCGATTTGATTCCTACCCCTTGATTCAGCCAGTCAAATTGATTGAGATACATGGAGATAATTTCGTTTTTTGTATATTGTTTCTCCAATCTAACGGCTATGATTTGCTCTTTGATTTTTTGTTTTATTCTTTGCCAGATATTTTTCCTTTCCGTTTTATGAAAAAGTAATTTGGATAATTGTTGTGTAATGGTACTTCCTCCTCCTTTTTTTCCCATAAAAGCAATGGCACGGGTTAAACTTCTGAAGTCAATCCCCGAATGGTCGTAATACCGTTCATCTTCGGTGGCTACCAACGCCTTGGTTAGCCAAGGAGAAAGTTCGTCATAACGTACCGGAGTTCTATTTTCTTTGATATAAAATTTACCGATTACCTTATTGTCTTCCGAAAGTATTTGAGTGGATAAATTGGATTCCGGATTTTCCAGTACGGCAAAATCGGGCATATATCCCAGGAAACCTTTTGAAGCCAGCCAAAAAATTCCGGCTAATGAAAATATTCCTATAAAATAAACCAGCCAAAAAATTTTGACATATTTACCGTATTGATGTTTTTTTGTTTTCTTTTTATTCGCCATTTAAAAAAGTATTTATTCGCTCTTTTCAATAATTATGCCGACATTGGTGATTCCTTTGGCTATTTTATCTCCTTTTATATTTCCTGTTTTGCGGACCGCATGTTGTACGGAAATTATATAAGGGATGGTATCTTTAAAAAGATAATTTTTTTTAAAAACCAATTTACTTTCTTTTATTTCACCTACACCTGTTCCCAACCAATTTCCTTCTGCATCGGCCATGTCATATTCTAAGGTATCGACTATTTTATTTTTCCCATCTGAAATAGAACCAATCAAAAAAAGATTGCTATAAGGATATTCATTATCATTTCTAATCAGAAAAGAAAGATTATATTTTTGATTGGCTTCGGGGATGAACTGAAGGCTTACAATTGAATCCCTATGCCAATATTGTTTTTCAAAATCCACTGTTTTTTGTTTCTCATAAGATTGACTACAAGAGAGTATTCCCAAGAGGATTATAAGAAGAAGAAAAAGTCTATTTAGGCTTGTTTTTGTTCCCATTTCTGTGGTTGTTCTTTCTTTGGTTATTTGTTTTATTCTGCTTTTTATTTGAATTTCTTTTTTGATTACCGTTGGTTTTACCCCCTCTTTTTTGGTTAGGTCTTTTCTTTTTTCTTCTTTTCTTTCTTGGCCTAACTTCGTCGAAACGGTTTATATTGTCTTGTCCCACTACATTTTCAAAATCATCTGTAGGAGTAAGTTCTTGCAAGGCAAGTTCGCCGGAATATTCTTCCAATCCGGAAGCTTTTTGATCATTATCATTCAGATCAATGATTTCATTTACTTGTTCCAAACTAAGTTTATGCCATGTATTGCCATTTTCCTCCGTATTTGTATAGGCATACCATAGCAAGCCTTTGAAGATATCCGTTTTGATCAACCGGGCATTTCCTTTTTCGGTAACCAATTGCCTGTTTTGAGCAGGAAACTCTGCCAAGGCATCCAAATAGGAATCCAGTTCAAAATTCAAACAACATTTTAATTTTCCGCATTGACCTGCTAGCTTTTGCATATTTAGCGAAAGCTGTTGGTATTTTGCTGCAGAGGTGCTCACACTTCTAAAATCGGTTAACCAAGTGGAACAGCAAAGTTCGCGTCCGCAAGACCCCAATCCGCCCAAACGGGCGGCTTCTTGCCGGTAACCTATTTGACGCATTTCAATTCTGGTAGAAAATTCTCGAGCCAGGTCTTTGATTAACTGTCTGAAATCTACCCGGCTCTCGGCAGTATAATAAAAAGTGACTTTGGAGCCGTCACCTTGATACTCAACATCCGAAATTTTCATTTGCAAGCCGTGTTTGATTACATACTCACGGGATTTATATTTTACTTCCTCTTCTTTCAAACGCAAGGCTTGCCATTTGTCGATGTCTTTTTGTGTAGCATACCTGTAAACTTTCAGAATTTCTTTTTGTTCGGGGTCTACTCTTTTCTTTTTCATTTGCAAACGAACCAGTTGTCCGCGCATACTTACCACTCCGATATCATGCCCGGAAGCTGCTTCCACCGCAACCACATCTCCTACATTGAGCTCCAAGCCGTTTCTGTGAAAAAAGTCTTTTCGGGAATTTTTAAAACGAATTTCTACATAAGGGAAAAGTTCTTCACCGGCAGCGAGCGGAACATCATGTAACCAATCAAAAGTGGTGAGTTTGGTGCATGAACCCATATCGCAAGTGCCTATTTTTGAGCAGCCTTTGGGTTTGGCATCAGGTATTTTTATATCGCAAGTTTCTATTCTCATGTTTTTGTTTTTTAAGGAAAACCCCATCTTTCTTCAAAAAATCACTTCTTTTTTGCACAAAATACGCAAATGCAAGGGGCTTTTCCAACTTACAAATTTACATTAATTTTTTCATACCGTTTTTTTGAATTCTAAACCGCAAAATGAATAGACCTTGTGAGATTTCCATATAAATATTAATCTCCCTCCCATTATTTATTCTTGCGGTAAAAGTAGGTTTGGTAGATTCCTTTATTTCCCACTTTATCTGTAACGACAATTTTTAAGCTATGTTTATAACCTTTGAGTTTTTTATCGGAAAAATGATAAGTAAGCGTATGATTTTTCGATTCATACTCAAGCAAGATCCATTCTCCGTCAATATATCCATTATACGTTTTTATCCCGCTTTCTTTTTCCCAAACATCAAATTGCAAACGCTTATAATCGGTTAGGTTTTTTTTGGGTTTAAAATTCAAAGGAAATATTTTTGGGGCAATACTATCAAATGCCAACCGGTAATCTCCAAAAATTTTGGTGTAAGCAATTAAAGTGTCATTTTTAACTTTTGAAGCTGTATAATAAACTTTACCTCCACGTCCTTTACGTCCCAAATATATTTTTTTCTTCCATGAGGGAGTAACCCCTTTAATATTGTATTTGATGATTATGGATTTACGCAATGGAATATCATAATTCTGTAAGCTGAAACCGTATTGGAACGGTTTATATTTTAGATAAAAATCATAATAGGCGGCATTTTTGGGGACAATAATTTTTAATTTCTTAAAGTCAAATTCATTTTTTTTATCGGCTTTTACCCGGTAAGGAGTGTTATATTTTTTTTCTTTTTCAACAATCTTTGTATTGATACCTCTGACAGGGATTTCTATATATATCCGGTTTTTATTGACATCTGCAATACTGATTTTGAAATAATAAGTTTTGTTGTTTTTGATATTTAATATTCCGTCATTTACTAAATGGGTATAGATTTCCAAGCGATTATAAGGTTCTACAAAAAGTTTTTGAATACGCCTGTATTTTGTCTTGTAGTATGGATAATCGATAAAAGTATTAATATAATGGGAGGTGTAGAAATTCAACTCATCCAGCACATGTTCATATACGGAGGAGCCATTCATCTTTAAATTAATTTTATATACTCCGTTGCGACTATAAGAGTTGTTTTGACGGTCATATACATCCACCCCAAATCCGATTTTTCCATATGCAATTACCGGGTCAACGGCATAAGTGCTATCATTTTTTTTGTGAAAAAACAATGGGATTCTTCCTTGCACTTGATTGATATGAGACACACTATCCAAAGTATAAGCAAACAATCCTCTTAAAACAGGTTTAACGGTATCCTTAATTTTTATCCCGAAATTGGCCGGATTGAGTGGATGTTCATTCATATCTCTAATCTCAAAATGCAAATGCGGTCCACTGGAACTTCCTGTGTTACCGGAGTAGGCGATAATTTCTCCTTTTTTCACCGGCAATTCGATTTTATAAGGAAAAACCTCTATTTCGAAACTTTTTTTCTTGTATTGTTTTTTGCGTATATAATTTTCTATTTTGTCATTGAAAGATTTTAAGTGGGCATATACCGATATAATCCCCGAAGGATGTTTGATATACAGTGCTTTTCCATAGCCTTTTGCACTGATTTTAATTCGATATACATATCCATCCTCAATACTGTAAACTTTCAGCCCTTCTTCTCCTTGAGTTTTTATATCCATTCCCGAATGAAAATGATTGCCACGCAATTCGCCAAATGTGCCGGATAGATAAAAAGGAATATCCATCGGGCGGTGTAAATTATCTTGAGCCTGATTTTTAAAAAAAGAGAATAAAAGGAAAGAAAAAAAGAGTATTTTTTTAGGCATTATTGTTGCAGGCTTTTGAAAGAATCAAAAATATGTTATTTTTTGGTAAAACGAATAAAAAATTGGTTTAATTTTATCAGAATAATCAAAATATGAATAAATACATCTTTTTTTTCACTCTTTTTTTATTTGTGCCCTCTCTGCATGCACAGGAGGATTCTTTACAAATTTCGGGAGATAAACTTCTTTATTATAAAGCGGGGGATTCTATCCCTGTTTTAAATTTAGACTCTATTGTCATTCTTCCTAAAATGCGATTTAATAATTATAAAGAGTTGAGAAGATACCGGTGGATAAGAAGGAAAATTTATAAAGTCTATCCTTTTGCCAAAATGGCAGGTGATAATTTGGTGGAACTCGAAATGCGATTGAACAAAATGAAAACCAAACGGCAAAGAAAAAGATATATTAAAGTAATCCAGCGTTGGATAAAAAGCGAATTGGAACCGGAACTCAAAAACTTAACCCAGTCTGAGGGACGTTTTTTATCTAAATTGGTTTACCGGCAAACGGGGCAGACTGTTTATGATATTCTAAAAAAATATAAAAGCGGTTGGACAGCTTGGTGGTATCAAAGAATGGCCAAACTTTATCATATAGATTTAAAAGTGAAATTCGATCCGGAGAATATCAAAGAAGATTATTGGATTGAAGACATTTTACAACGGGCTTTTCGGGATGAAATTTTAGAACCTCAACCCAACAAATTGGGCTACCGTTTCATGGACTTACAAAATAAATGGAAGCCTCCGGTAGATACATACAAGACAAAACCTTCAAGGTCATCAATCAAAGAAAAAGTTTTACATTTACAGCAAATTAAAAAGAATAAACAGAAATGAAATTAAATATTAATAAACCTTTATGTGTTTTTGATTTGGAAACGACAGGAATCAACACAGCCAAAGATAGAATCGTAGAAATCTCCATCATTCGTGTGGAGCCCGATGGAGAGGAATATACACATACTTGGCGTGTAAATCCGGAGATGCCTATTCCGGCTGAAGCAACTGCTGTGCATGGAATCAGTGATGAGGATGTCAAAGATGCACCTACATTTACGCAAATTGCAATGGAAGTATTTGAATTAATTCGCGATGCCGATTTGGCCGGTTTTAACTCCAACCGTTTTGATGTACCTCTTTTAGCCGAAGAACTCTTACGGGCAGGCATCGATTTTGACCTAAAAACCAACAATATGATAGATATTCAGAATATTTTTCATAAAATGGAACCTCGTAATTTGTCTGCGGCATATCGTTTTTATTGTGACGGAGATTTGGAAAATGCACATTCTGCGGAAGCCGATACAAAAGCCACTTTGGAAATATTAAAAGCACAACTGAATAAATATGAAGATTTGCCGAAGGATATGGAAAAATTAAGTAAGTTTTCTTCCTATTTTAATTCTGCCGATTTTCAGGGGAGAATCATTTATAACGATAAAAACGAAGAAGTTATCAATTTTGGCAAATACAAAGGCCAAAAAGTAGAAGATGTTTTACGGAAGGATCCGGGATATTTCGGTTGGATTATGAAAGCCGATTTCCCTTTATACACCAAAAAAGTGATACAGAATGTATATGATCGCATGAAATTACGTCAGGAGCAAGAGCAATTGGAAGCTTTAAAAAATAAATTTAACCCGGGAGAATAAAAAATAATGAAAAAACTTCTTTTCAAACGCTATAAAAAAGAAATCGTTTTTGCAGGTATTACGCTTGCCGGAATTATTTTGCTTTTAAATAGAATCAATGAAGGAGGATTAAGCTTATTAATTGGAGGGGCTTTGGTTTATTTTTATTTGAAATTTGCCAAAAAGGATACCGGAGAACTCAATAAATTAAAACAAGAATTGGAAAATCGTGAGCGAGAAATATCTGATTTAAAAAATCGTCGTTTGCAGGTAGGAAATAAAAAACAAATTTTGGAAGTCGGTTTAATGGAAGTGGATACACATTTTACTCGTACATGGAATGAAAAATATGAACACGAGGGAAAAAATTTACATTTCATAGGTGCGATGCAAATTCGTTTGAAAGCAAAGTACGGTGTTAATTTAAAAGACTTGAAATATGCCATTGACCATAATGAAAAAGCCATTTATATTTCAGGATTAGAGCCGAAATTTCTTTCTTTCTCTGAAATTAATCATGAATGGAAGATAGCTGAAATGATGGAGCACAAAAAAATGCCTTGGATTATTTCCAACTATTGGAAAAAATCGGACCGTTTTCAAGAATTGCTCACTCAAAAATTGGAAGAGAAACGAAAAGATGTATATGAAGAAATTAAACAAGGCCCCGAAGAGATTCAATGGCTGATAGAGCCTTTGTATCAGCAAGTGGAAAACACCATGCGAATTCTATTGAACAGAAGTGATTATGAGGTACAATTCACAGATCAAAAGCATTTTGAATTTAAACCATTAGAAAAGTATTTTTTGGAGTAGTATTCAGTGAAAGAATATTTTTTACTTATTTGTCCTTAAAAATTTTTTGTTTATAGCCAGTAAATTTGCTTAACCTTTCTTTTTTATTACGATTTTTTTTAATTTTTAAAGCTGTTTGAATTTTCTATCAAAGTTTTTATTTTTCCAATTAATAAAATATGATGAGTTTATTTTCCCATACTTCTTTTGGACTTCGGTTTTTTCTATTCGACCTTACTCAATAACTGTTACAATTTGTAAAAGAGAAACTGTAATTCTTTTTCTTACGCTTTATATAAACGCTTGTGTCTCCTTTCATTACACTTCTATTTTTATGTAAGTGTTAGGACGAGACATTAAAACCAAAAAAGAGGCTGCCGTTCGGCAGCCTCTTTTTGAATTTATAATAAAGTATTTTATTTTACACTTAACATATAATCTGCAATTGCAGCAACTTGCTCATCAGTCATTTTTTTGGTGATTTCCAAGTTAGGCTTCATTACAGCAAATTGAGCAGGATCAACAATCGCTTGTCCTTCTCCTTTTAAGAATTTAACCAATTCGTCTTTTTTGCCCGCATAAGCTTTTGCAATTTCATTTACAGCAGGACCTACTGTTTTAGCGGTAGGTTGGTGACAAGCAGTACATCCGTTTGTTTGAAATAACTCTTCGCCGTTTACTCCTCCAACTGCTTCTTTAGCAGCGTCAGCAGTTGCTTCAGCAGCATCTTTTGCAGCTTCAGTTGTAGCCTCAGCAGCGTCTTTTACCGCTTCTTTTGTAGTTTCAGCAGCATCTTTTGCAGCTTCGGTAGTAGCTTCTACTGCATCATTTGCAGCTTCTTTTGCTTTTTTTGCATTGTCGCTTCCGCAAGATGATAATCCCATCATCACTACGGCCATTAATACTAATCCTAATTTTTTCATAATAAATAATTGTTTAATTTAAGTCACAAAGATATAACAAATTGCATATTCATACAAAAAAACTAAAAAAAAGTTAAAACTTAGCTCTTCTTTCTCATAATCAAGGAAGAAAAACTCTTTAATCTAATTGCCATTTAATTTGCTTCAACATATTTTTAATATCTCTCTCAGGCAATTGACAAGTATTATCGACGCATAAATAAATATAGGTTTCATTATTTACAAATCTGTCTTTAAGTAAAGGCAAAACGGAAGAAATTTCACTCCAAGCCACAATTTTATTTGGAATATAACGACTGAACAATTCTTCTACTTTCCGGTTGGCTTCGGGACCGATAATCGCAATTTCATAAAATCGGCTTAGATGATCCAACAGACCATTAAGCCAATAATAATTTCCGGGAGGGTATTTCTCTATTTGAGGCAAAATATTGTGAATCATTTTTGCACTTTGATATAGCCAATCCCTATTTTCATAAAAATGACCCAATCGAAAAAGATTTTCAGCCATAACGGAATTGGAAGAAGGAATCACATTGTCACCGGTTTCCATAGGACGTACAATTAAATCCGAAGATTGATTATGAACAAAGTAAAACATCCCGGTATTTTTATCTTTAAAATGTTTTTCGGCATAAATGACCAGAGACTTTGCTGTTTCCAACCAATCCTCTTCTCCCGTTGCTTCATATAAATTTATATAAGCTTTTGCCAGCCATGCATAATCTTCCAAATAAGCTTTGATACTCGATTTTCCGTTTTTATAAGCATGCCACAAACCTCCGTCCTCTTTGAATTGTTGTTTTTTAAGAAAACGGGCATTTTTGAGAGCAATATCAAGATAATGAGGGTTTCCGAAAACTTTATAAGCATCGATAAAACCATTGAGCATAATGGCATTCCAAGAAGTCAAACTTTTATCATCGAGACGCGGCCGGGATCTTTTGGAGCGCAATTCTTTCAACGCTCTTTTCCAGTTTTCCACTTTCTCTTTCAAAATCTCTATGGATATTCCGTTTTCCTTGGCAAACAGGCTGTCGCCCCCTTTTTTGATCAAATGGTATTTTCCCTTTTCCCATAATCCGTAATCATTGATATTATAATATTTTTTAAACAAGGGATAATCCTCGCCTACAGCTTTTTTTATTTCATCCTTGGTAAATATATAGTAAGCACCTTCTTCCAGTTCCCCTTCCTTGTTCAAACTATCGGCATCCAAAGAGGAATAGAAAGCTCCGGTTTTATCTGTCAATTCATTTTCTACAAACTTCAAAATATTCTCAACAGTAGATTTATATGATTTTTTATTAAAAACCAGGTAAGCATCGGCATAAAGCGAGACCAATTGCCCATTATCATAGAGCATTTTTTCAAAATGCGGGATATGCCATTTCGTATCCACCGAATAACGTGCAAAACCTCCGTTTATATGATCATAAATTCCTCCTTCTTGCATTTTATTTAAGGTCAATTGAACAAAATCCAGTATTTCTCTATCCTGTAATTGTACTCCTGCACGCAATAAATAACGATATTGGGTAGGCATGGGAAATTTAGGGGCACGCCTGAAACCGCCAAAAACGGGGTCTTTATACCTTTTCCAAAAATCTAAACTCTTTTCTATAATTTTCTTATCAAAATCCAAAGGAGCATCGTTGTTTTTCACAATCTCTCCGGCTTTTATTCCTTCTTCCAAACTTCGTGCGGCTTCCAACAATTTTCCAGGTTCTTCTTTCCACATTTTGGCAATCTGCTCCAAAGCACTTTTCCAGTTTTCTTTCGGGAAATAAGTTCCTCCCCATACCGGACGTCCGTCGGGCAAAGCCACCACATTGAGCGGCCAGCCTCCGCGCCCCGTTAATTGTTGCACAGCACTCATATATATTTTATCCACATCCGGATGTTCTTCGCGGTCCACCTTCACCGGAACGTAATATTGATTCATCACATTTGCCACAGCCGTATCTTCAAAACTCTCGTGCTCCATTACATGACACCAGTGGCAAGCAGCATAGCCTATGCTGATAATCAACAGTTTGTTTTCTCTCTTTGCTTCTTCCAAGGCTTTCTTTCCCCATGGATGCCAATTTACCGGATTATGGGCGTGTTGCAATAAATACGGACTGCTTTCGTGAATCAATAAATTGGTGTAAGTATATTTGGAACTCTTCATCTGTTTTTTTTGAGGTTTACAACTACTTATGCTAATAAGAAATAAAAGAAAAAATAAGCCTTTTTGCATATTTGAATTTTGGGTAAAATTAAAAGCTTTTTAAATTTGACAACTAGTAAACCGATAAGAAGTTTTTATAAGAAACTGATTTTAAATCAAGAATACCCAAGACATTATTCATTGTTAATAAATCACTCTATTTTGTTGATAAGATTCTTCTCCAAAAAGCCGGTTTTTTTATAATAAGCCTATTTTTGTAGCAAATTTATGGCACAATTCTATGCATAAAAAAAGTGGGGTTGATATCGACCTCGGCAACCAGTCTTCGAAAGTGGCATTTCAATATGCCGTGGAAACTTTCTCAAACAGAAAAGGAAAGAAAGGGGCGGTCGCCTCAAAAACCGGCGGCGGTTTTTCAAATCTTCTACAATTCGGAAATCAAAAAATAGGCATCGGATCGGACGGTACCGGCACCAAAGCCGAACTGGCCGAACGCACGGGCATCTATCATACACTGGGCTATGATCTCGTAGCCATGGTCGCCGACGATCTCGCCGCGGCCGGATTGGAACCGACTAACCTGTCCAATATAATCGATGTGGATTTCCTCGATGTAGCTGTTATCGACGAATTGATGAAAGGACTGAAAGAAGCCTGCGATTTTGCCGGTATCACTATTACGGGAGGAGAAATCGCCGAATTGGGAAGCCGGATTTGCGGCTACGGAGAGCGGATGCATTTCAATTGGAGTGCGACGGCTATCGGAGTGCTTCCCGAAAATTTGGAAACCGATATCGACGGCAGCCAAGTGCAACCGGGAGATATCATCATCGCCTTGAAATCACGCGGATTCCGCAGCAACGGCTTTTCGGCCGTGAGACGGATTATGAAAGAAAATTTCGGAGAAAAATGGCATTTGGAAAAATACGATGAAAACCTCTCGTGGGGAGAGAAATTGCTTACCCCTTCCTTGATTTATTCGCCCGGAATCAACCAAATTATCCGGGAAGGATTTATCCCGAAAGGAATTGCCCATATTACCGGAGGTGGAATTTTTGACAACCTGAGAAGGGTGTTAAAAATGAAGGAGTACGGAGCTGTATTAAACGGATTATTTGAACCGCTGCCCGAAATGAAAAAATTACAAAAATTGGGAAATATAGAAGATGAAAAAGCCTATTTATGGTGGAATATGGGAAACGGGATGCTCTTGATAAGCGACAAAAAAGAAGCTCCCGGCCTTATTGAAATATTGGAAAAGGAAGGCTATGAAGCCAAAGCGGCGGGATTTGTAACCCGGAACAACGACATAAGCATTGAATTTCCAAATCTTAAAATTCAAAAAAAATATTAGCCGGCTGTTTTACCGGCTTTTTTTATAAGTAAAAACAATTGAAATGTACCAAATTCAAACTGTTCTAAAACCCGGATTTACCGATACTTCCGGATTGAAACTTCAAGAAAAAATCCAAAAGGAATTGGGCATCGATACCGGAAAAATCCTCGAAACTACTCTTTATACCGTCGATTATCCCATTGCTCAAAACCAACTGGAAAACTATGCCCGTGAATGCATTCAAAATCCGATTACCGAAGATACCTATATAAACCGCTTGTATCCGGCAAAAAACTTCGGCTCCTTGATTGCTGTTGCCCAACTTCCCGGCGTAACCGATGATGTGGGATTCTCCGCGCAAATGGCTTTGGCCGATTTCCTCAATGAAAAAATCGATCTGAACAGGCAACATATTTATACCCAAAAAGTATATTATTTTGAAAAGAAACTA